>CAMWKY010000275.1 GCA_947174965.1 uncultured Ruminococcus sp.
GCGTTAAATAGTGTGCTTTTGCCGACGTTCGGCAGTCCGACCATACCAAGTTTCATATTAAATTACCTCTTTTTTATATAAATTTTTAATCTTCATAAGGTTCTACAGGGATTTCAGCATCAGGAGTAACCTCATAATATAGCTGATTTTCGGTATCCACTTTCAATACGTTGAGAAAACCGCTGTCAAGCACTGTAGAATCTATATAATAATGTGATTCGCCGTCATAGTAGATGCCGTGAAAGCGTGGATTGCCTGCTATTTCAGCTGTACCGCAGTGACCTGCAACTATCTTGTAATCCTTGAAAAAGTAACCAGTTTGTGCAGGATATTTTTCTGTAAATATGTAATCTTCGGTGCAATATTCCCAGCACTCGCCCGATTCCTCATCAATACCAGCATGAACAAATATTGTTTTTCCGTCAGTGTGATAGCGTGGGAGATGTGACAGCCAGTTTATATATTTGTCGTCACGCTCATCATCACCATAGCCATAGCCATCTATAGTAAGTATGCCATCGCATACAATTTCATCATGATTGCCTAAAAGAGCTATTACCTTATCAGTGCCATATTTTTTTTGCAGGCTGATAATTCTGTCAAGCACTCCGTAATTGTCTTCACCGCCATGGATATAGTCTCCGAGCAGTATAAGAACAGTATCAGGCTCATCAAGTTTGTCAATTATCATATCCAGTGTTTCATTAAAAGCTGATAAACAGCCGTGTATATCACTAATGCAGTAGTATATCATAAAAATAGTTCTCCTTTATATCAATGAGGGATACGCTTGTTGTTGACAAGTGAGTTTATTTCGGAGTTCTGAATCTGTACATCTCCGCCAGCCGAAACTATATCATGAGGATTTCCGCATTTCATATTTATGTCAAGCTTTGAATCCATGATAAATATGTTTCCGCTTCCATTAGAATCGCCGATACCGACAGCAAAATCACCCTCCGAATCTATTATTATTTCAGTGTTCATGATTTTTGTGTTGATGCTTCCGTTGATAGCACCTATACATGATTGATTTGCAGAACGCATTTTTATTTCAATTTTTCCGTCTTTTGCAAGAATACTTCCCTCACCGTTTTCAAGAACTCCTATTCCGATAGCATTTGCACCAGTACAGAACATTTTTATATCAGCAGAAGTTGAAATTGTTGAAGCACCCCTGCAACTTCCGATGCCAGTAACTTTTATTCCTGATACAGTCAGATTAAGTTTGCAGTCTTTTCCTATTTCGATATTGGAATCACCATTGAAACTTCCGACAGCAAGACCGTTGTGACTGTACATTGATATATTTATTCTACCTGAAATAAGTTTTATTTCTGAATCATCATCATTATATCCACCGCCTATGCAGACAGTTTCAATGCTGTTGCAGACGATTTCAAGCGTACCCTGCATATTTACTGTAATATCGCCGTAGCTGTGGTCATAGTCGTTGCCTATGCCTACGCAGTCAGGAGCATTGCAGTTGATATTCAGTGTACCTTTTCCACGAATTTCAAGTTGTGAACCCATAGGAACGTATATTCCGGCATAGCCGAGCTTATTATTTTTCACAATATTAAGGACAAGTCTTGCATATTCGCCGATAACAATAGTCGGCTTGCTGTTTCCGCTTACAATGTTCACATTTTTCAGCGTTAATTCACAGCTATGGTTGTCCATGATTGTGATATTCATTTTTACAGCTTTTTCAGGGTCGCCGATAATCGTCAGCTTACTTTGATATATGTGAATATCAGTATATTTTTCAAGTGCAAGCTGGAGCAGGTCAATTTCCGTTTCATTCTGTGCAGTATATATCTTTTTGCTTTTTCCGGGGCGCATTTCAAGATTAGTCTTGATAATTTCATTCTTTATATCTGTAGCAATGCTGTCAAGGAAAACGGATTTCGGCTTTGATGTATAGAATCCCTGAATATAGTCAACACCGAGTCTTATTACGGTTTTCATTTCCTGCAACGTTTCAACGCCCTCTGCAATTGATTTAAGCTGATTGTCACGGCAGAACTCAATAATCTGAGTAACAAGCTGTTGTTTTTTCATATCGTTGTGAATATCCGATATAAGCGCATGGTCTATCTTTACATAGTCGGGACGGTATTTCAGCAGATTTGATGTATTTGAATAGCCCGTGCCATAGTCGTCAATAGCAAGCTGTGAATGTGTAAACCTAAGACGCTTTTTTATCGTTTCAATAGCTTCATCAGTTGCATCATTATCTTCTACAACTTCAATGACAGTTTTTTCAATAAGTTCTCCGTATGTAAGATAAAGCTCGTTGAAATCTTCCTCACTTAGAATATAATTAGACATGGAATTTATGAAAAGTTTTCTGTTTTCAAAAAAGTGCTGATTTTCGCTAAGCATCTTCATAGTATTGAAAAAAGTAAGGCGTTCAATCGCATAGAGACTGTTTTGGTTTGATGCAATGGAAAGAATCTGTTTCGGCTCAAGATTCATATCGCCGACACTTCGCATAAGTGCTTCATATGCAACAATATCGCCCGTAGTAGCCTCAACAATCGGCTGAACATAGTATGTAATTCTGTTTTCCATAACCATTTTCTGAAAAAGCTGAGCATTTTTATAGGAATCTTTTTCACGGACATAGCGTTCCTCTGAAAACCAGTTTATAACATATCGGCGGTCTGTTCTTGCTTCGTATAGTGCGAACTCTGAATAGTTGACAAGCATATTGAAATCAGATGCCTCATTCGGATATGATGAACAGCCGATAGACAAACTTAGCTGACTTTTATCTGATATATCAATAATTTCACCGAAATCATCAGTAAGAGTACATTTTTGTACAGCATCGTCCATGCTGTTAAGCGTGTTGTATATGAACATTCTGTCGCAGTCGATAAAGCAGGCAAAAATTTCATAGTTCGATTTATAGCCGATTATTACTTTGTCGCTTGCATAGCTTTTCACAACCTCTGCAACAGATGATATACAGCAGTTGGTGCTGTCAACTGAAAGAAAAGGTCCTAGCTTTTCAATGCCATTTATGTATAATGTTGCAAGACAGCAGTTTTCAGCATCAGGCATAATCTCTTTTATCCGCTGAGAAAATGATGGATAAGAAAGCAGATGAGTTATAGGGTCATATGCAATAAGACTGTTTTCTTTCCATTCTGAAATCTGTCTTGAGAAGTCCTGAATAAATCCAAGCCATTCGTCACTTGATTCATAGATGTTCATTTTGATGTATTTTGTGAGATTGTTATTTGTAAATCTGTAGATATGTTTCTGTCCCTCAACAGGCGACTTTGATATTTTTTCAAGCAGATTGAAAAATTCAAACTCATTAAGCTTAGTGCTTGTGCATGAAAGCATACGGCAGGTTGCTTCATCAAGATATGCTGTTTTTTCTTTTGCGATATATGTAAAAGCACCGATATTTCCGACGAACTTCTGAAAAATCAGCCAGTCACGGCTTAATTCGGGTGGTTTTTTGGTCAAATCAAAAATACTCATATTAACTCCTTTGCTGTAATG
>CAMWKY010000276.1 GCA_947174965.1 uncultured Ruminococcus sp.
TATCAATACAGGGAACTTAAATTTTTTCGATTAATCGTTTTTTGTTCTCCTTCTATGATTCTATTCTATCATAAAAAAAATGGTTTTTGTACCCTGAAAAAAAGATTTTTTACTATAAAATTACGTCATGTAGCTTTTATATTAAAAAAAGGCGTAAATATTTTTAAGAAAGGGGAGGCTTGCTATGAGTAATTTAATTAGTCCAGAGTTTAAGATAAGAGAGGTAGCCGAGCGAATTAGACTCACCCGTGAGTCAGTGGGTCTGACTCCCGAGGAAATGGCTGAAAAGTGTGGAGTATCTTCTTATGAGTACCTTGCATATGAGGGCGGTGCTAAAGATTTCAGCTTTACTTTTATCTATAAATTTGCAAATGCCTGCGGTGTTGACATTACCGACCTTATGGAAGGTGAATCACCGCATATTAAAAGCTACGACATAACAAGGGCAGGTCAGGGACTTCCTATTGCAAGAAGAAAAGGTTTAAGCTATATGAGACTTGCTCCGAACTTCCAGAATAAAATCGGTGAACCATTCCTTGTAACTATACCTTATGTTGATGAGCGTTATAGAGTTCCTCACACACATACACACGAGGGTCAGGAAATGGATATTGTTGTAAGCGGTCAGCTTAAAGTACAGGTCGGCGATAATATTGAGATTCTCAATGAGGGTGATTCAATCTATTTTGACAGTTCAGAACTCCACGACGAATGGGCAGTAGGCGGAAAGGAATGTAAATTCTATGCTGTTGTATTTGGTGTGAATCAGCCACAAAGAGCAATTCAGCATATTGAACCTGTTATTCTTCCGGGTGTCACAAATTTTGACCTTGCAAAAGTTGAAAATCCTGTTGCTGACCAGTTTGTTGAGGTTGATACAGATGAAAACGGTGCTATGAAAGCAATAAGATTCAAGAATACAGATACTTTCAACTTTGGTTTTGATGTTGTTGACTTTCTTGCAAATAAAAATCCAGACAAGACAGCTCTTATTTATGTAGCTGACGACATGAGCGAAAAGCGTTTCACTTTTGCCGAAATCAAGAAGTATTCCAATATGACTGCAAATTATTTCAGGTCTATGGGCATCAAAAAAGGCGATAAGGTTATGCTTGTTCTCAAGAGACATTATCAGTTCTGGTTTTCTATTATCGCACTCCATAAATTAGGTGCAATTGTAATTCCTGCAACAAATCAGCTTGTACAGCATGATTTCACATACAGATTTAAGGCTGCTGATGTCAAGGCTATTGTGTGTACATCTGACGGCGACGTTGCAAATCAGGTTGACCTTGCAGTTGAAGAATGTGGAATGAAGATTACAAAGATGATTGTAAAAGGAGAGCGTGACGGCTGGTTTAACTTTGATAACGGCATAAAGGGTTGTAGTGATGTATTTGAGCGACCTACAGACCCGAACGAACTTTCATGTGGTAACGAAACTAATCTTATGTACTTCACATCAGGTACTACAGGCTATCCGAAAATTGCCGCACATAGCCATTTATACGCACTCGGTCACTTTGTTACAGCACGCTACTGGCATAATGTTGACCCGAACGGCATACATCTCACTATCTCTGATACAGGCTGGGGTAAAGCTCTCTGGGGCAAACTCTATGGACAGTGGCTTAGTGAAACTTGTATTTTTGTATACGACTTTGAGCGTTTCCATGCAGACAAGATTCTGCCAATGTTCAAGAAGTACGGCATAACTACATTCTGCGCACCGCCTACAATGTTCCGTTTCTTTATTAAAGAGGATTTGTCAAAATACGATTTAAGCAGTATAAAATATGCTACTGTTGCAGGCGAAGCACTCAATCCTGAAGTATACAATCAGTTCTTGAAAGCTACTGGTGTAAAGCTTATGGAGGGCTTCGGACAGACTGAAACTACTCTTGTTATCGGCAACTTTGTCGGAATGGTTGCACGTCCTGGCTCTATGGGTAAGCCGAATGTGCAGTATGATGTTGATATTGTTGACGCTGACGGAAATCCAGTAAAACCCGGTGAAACAGGTGAAATTGTTATCCGCACTGATAAGAATACTCCTCCCGGACTTTTCCTTGGCTATTACAAAGATGCAGAAAAGACAAAAGAGGCATGGAGCGACAATATCTATCATACTGGCGATACCGCTTATAAAGATGAGGACGGTTACTACTGGTATGTAGGACGTGTTGACGACGTTATCAAGTCATCTGGCTATCGTATCGGACCATTTGAGATTGAGAGCGTTATTATGGAACTTCCGTACGTTCTTGAATGTGGAGTAAGTGCAGCTCCCGACCCTGTTCGTGGTCAGGTTGTAAAGGCTTCTATCGTACTTGTAAAGGGTACGGAGGGGACAGACGAACTCAAAAAGGAGATTCAGGAGTACGTTAAAAAGCATACTGCACCTTATAAATATCCACGTATTGTTGAATTCCGTGACGAACTGCCAAAAACTATCAGCGGTAAAATAAGACGTGTTGAACTTAAAGGCTAAACTTTTTATATCAGTCGTGGAGCAATCTACGGCTGATTTTCATAGAGGAAAATATTATGTTAAATGATAAATCAATTGCCGAACTGGAAAATATATTGTGTACGGATTGCGGTATAGATTCATATGTTGTGAGAACAAATCACAATGCACTGAAAAAGCCATTGAATCAGCTTAGCATTGAGGAAGTAAGACTGCTTATCACTCAAAAGATTGGTGTAAAATACTTGCTTCCTGTTGCTGTGAATGCTCTGGAAGATGATTTGTTTCAGGAAGTTACATATTATGACGGCGATTTGCTGAATGCTGTGCTTAATCTTCCGATGTCATTCTGGAATGACAATAAAAATGAGTATGAAAAAATGCGTGTTCTTATTAAAAGTAATTACCTGAAAATACAAAGTGCAGAATTTATTGACAAGGAATTTTTGATAAACTGGGAATAAAAGGAGAATTTTTTATGACCTTAGCTGAACTTGAAAAAAATCTTGATGTGAAATTTCCGAAAAAGTTTCATGAAATCTACGAAACAGGTGCTATGGAATGGGTAGAGGTCGGACACGATAAATTCAACGAAAACAAAGAATATTATCTCAATGACCCGAAAGCCTTTCTTATGCTTTATTGTGATGCTGAACCTGCTTTTTTTGAGGAAATTCCTGATTATATTGATGGATTGAATGAACTGATTGAATGGCTTGAAGAAAATATGGACGAGAAGCTTGACGAAAAATACAGGCTGATTCCGTTTTCTATGAATGGCGGAGGAGATTATTACTGCTTTCTGTACGAAAAGGGAGCAGGCGAGCCGAAAGTTATAAGATTTGACCATGACACCTGCGATTTGCCCGAAGTTATCGGCAAGGATTTTGATGAGTTCCTTTATGTAATGATGCTTTCGGCTGTTTCGTATGCTGTCGACGATGAGGACTTCTCCGAACTGGAGGGCGAACAGTGGAAAAATAATCTTGATTATCTTCTGCCTGAATATAAAAGTATCATCACAAGCAAAAACTATGATGAAC
>CAMWKY010000277.1 GCA_947174965.1 uncultured Ruminococcus sp.
ATTTCTGATATTTTCTCGTATTTCACCAAACAAGATACTACATTCTGAATTTAAACTATAAAAAATAATGAGTGGAATTAGCTGTTATAATTAAAGATTTCGGCTGCTGAATTTGTCGGCGGCAGACAGCATGATCTTTACAAACATAGTAGGTCGTTTTGGCATTGATAAGAGGATACTTTTGGCATTCTGAAGTTATAATTACGTTTGCCAAAAGCGGCAATTTTATTTTGATTACTTCTAATTCTGAAATGTTTTTCAGGACGATTACAATATGACTTGGTGGTTTTTCGTGCAGCATTTTTGCCAATAGAAACATACAATGCCCTGCCGGATAATCATTTGCCTGAGATGACAGAAATTCCAACTGTTTTTCAGCCAATTCACGATATTTCTCGTTCTCGGTAAGCTGATACAATCTTACAAAATTATACGCCATGATAGAATTACCACTTGGAATCGCTCCGTCATAAGTTTCTTTTGGATTCATGAAAAGTTCTACATTAACTGATTCCGATAGATAAAATCCGCCATTCTCATTGTCAAGAAAACGCTGTACAGCTTCCTCACATAATCTTTCTGCTTTTTCAAGAAAATTACTGTCCAGTGTGGAATTGTACAGTTCAATTAGTGCAGCGATATAGTACGCATAATCGTCCAGAAAACCATTGTCAGAACGTTTTCCGTCACGAAAACTTGTGTAAAGCTGCTCGCCGTCACATAAATGATCCTCAATAAATTTTTGCGCATTTATAGCGGCATTCAGGTATTTTTCATTGTGTGAAACTCTATAGAGCATGGACATTGCTGCGATCATCATGGAGTTCCAAGAAAGAAGAATTTTATCATCAAGATGCAGTTTTGTACGTCTTTTTCGATACTCATAAATTTTTTTAAGTGCATCATCAAATTCACCATTCAAATCATCACTTTTCAGCAGATTCGGTATATTCACTCCATCGAAATTTCCATTTGTCGTAATATCAAAAGTTTCTGCAAACCACTTTCCTTTTACCTCACTCAAAATCTCGATGATTTCATTCAGTGTGAAGGTATAGAATTTTCCCTCCACACCCTCGCTGTCTGCATCCTGTGCGCTGTAAAATCCGCCGTCCAGAGATGTCATTTCACGCAGAATATATTCTGTTGTCTTTTCCGCGGTATCGAGATAAATTTCGTTACCTGTCAGGCTGTAAGCTGCCAAATATGCCATAATCATCAAAGCATTGTCATAGAGCATCTTTTCAAAATGCGGTACAAGAAAATATTTATCCGTTGAATATCTGGAAAATCCGTAGCCGATATGGTCAAAAATGCCGCCCTTACGCATTTGCAAGAGCGTTTTCTCCGCCATTTTCAAAACATCATAATCCTGATTCTGCTTTGTATATAACATCAAAAATAAAAGATTGTGCGGAGTTGGAAACTTTGGTGCAGAACCGAATCCTCCATTTATCTCATCAAAACTGTCTGAGAATATCTGTATCGCCTGTTTGATCAAATTTTCATTGCTTGCATTGCTGTTGTTCGATCTCTCATTTTTTAGATGCGACATGATTTGTTCAGCGGACTGTAAAAGCTCCCTGCGGTTATTCTTCCACTGACTTGCAATGGCATTCAGCAAATCAGAAAAACCGGGTATTCCATAATGCGACTTCGGTGGGAAATACGTCCCTGCAAGAAACGGCTTTTTGTTCCATGTCATAAAGATACTCATAGGCCATCCTCCGCTGCCTGTGAACGCCTGACAAACCAACATATATACGCTGTCAATATCCGGACGCTCCTCACGGTCAACCTTGATAGAAATGAAATATTTGTTTAAGACTTCAGCCGTTTTTTCATCTTCAAAGCTCTCATGTGCCATAACGTGACACCAATGACAAGTACTGTAGCCAACGCTCAGAAAAATTGGCTTATCCTCAGACTTTGCCTTTTCAAACGCTTCCTCGCACCACGGATACCAGTTTACCGGATTTTCTGCGTGCTGTAACAGATATGGACTTGTTGTATTTTTCAGATGATTGCTCATTTTTCTGCCTCCAATTGTTTTTGTTAGTATATCCATTTTTACATAAGTCAATACTAATCTGTATAGAAATCTGGTTTTGGAGGTCGTAGTTTGTTCAATCGAAACTTTTTTAAGGGTTGGTATTTTAAATGCTGTACAAAAGAAAAAACAATTGCTTTTATCCCCGCTTATCATCAAAACAAGAATAATAAAACTGCATCATTGCAAATCATTACAGATAATTCTGCATTTAATATTCCCTTTTGTAATTTGCAATATCATGAGAATCCACTGTATATACAAATTGGTGAATCTATTTTTTTGGAAAAAGCTATAAATCTGAACATCAGGACAAAAGAAATATCAGTTCAAGGTGTTCTGAAATTCAGCGAAATTTCTCCTATTAAATATGACATCATGGGACCTTTCAAATTTGTTCCATTCATGCAGTGCAGACATAGCGTTTTTAGCATGGAACACCAGATCAATGGACAGATCACGCTCAACGGACAGCAATATATTTTCAAACATGGAATCGGGTATATTGAAGGTGACTGCGGTATTTCATTTCCGAAACGATACGTCTGGACGCAGTGCCATTTCAAAAACGGTTCTTTGATGCTGTCTGTTGCAGATATTCCGTTCTTAGGGATTCACTTTACGGGAATTATTGGTATCGTTCTGTTAAACGGAAAAGAATATCGCATTGCAACATATCTTGGTGCAAAAGTGAAGTATATTGGTAAAAATAGCGTTACAGTTCAGCAGGGAGACTTTCACTTAACTGCAAAATTACTGGAGAAAAATGCACATCCACTTGCCGCACCTGATCTTGGTTTAATGAACCGAACGATTCATGAAAGTGCTTCATGCAAGGCGTACTATCGGTTTTCATACCCAAAACAAACCTTATGCGAATTTGTAAGTAATCGTGCAAGCTTTGAGTTTGAGTACGAATAATACCACTCTTAGAAACAATTCAAACTTTTTAAATTACAGTTAGGGCTGAATTTTTAGTGTTTCCAATCATTAAACGATAGCCTCTAAAATAAAACGATTACTCGCTATCGTTTTATTTTACACTGCAAAAAGAAAAAAGCCATAGTGATTTTTATCTCACTATGGCTGTTATCGTTTTATGATAAGCCGAAAACGCCTTATTTCTCGACTTTTTTATAATAAAAATGCACCTAACGATTGTATCATTCGTTAGGTGCGATTATGGCAAGTAACCAAACGAATGATACAATGCACCCTAAATTTTCAGAGGTGCAAAAGGGTGCAATTTGCACCCTTTTGAAAAGCCGCAGCACTTATGAATTTTTATAAGGTTTTACCCTACCGAAATTCATATGTTTTGCGAAAATCATTCATTAACTCACAAAGCAATTAAATATTCTTTCCAAGTTCATAAGCCTTTTTCAGATAATCAGTTTGTTTCAAAAGCTCAACATCACCACAGTTCACACCAATTACAGTTCCGGCAATTTCCCACTCCAGAT
>CAMWKY010000278.1 GCA_947174965.1 uncultured Ruminococcus sp.
AATCTATGGTATAATAAAAAGCAGGGGAGGTATTTTTTTTATGAGAGAAATAATTTTACAGAAACTTTCAGGCGGTGAATATATTTCAGGTGCGGAAATTGCGGACAGTATGGGAGTGAGCAGAAATGCTGTATGGAAGTGTATACAGTCGCTTAAAAATGACGGATATATCATAGAATCTGTTACATCAAAAGGCTACAGGCTTTCACCTGATTGCGATAAGATTTCAGCGGAGTTTATTTCATATAAAGGAAAAATAATTGTGCTTGACGAAGTTGACTCAACAAACAACTATGCCAAAAAAATTACGGCAGAGGGTGCAGAAAATGGTACTGTAGTTATTGCTGAATCACAAAATTCAGGCAAGGGCAGGTTAGGAAGAACTTTTGTTTCACCTGTCGGCAAGGGCTTGTATATGAGTGTTATTATGCGACCTGATTTTGCTGTTGAATATGCTCCGCTTATAACTTCTGCCGTATCTGTTGCAGTTGCGGAAGCTGTTGAGGAACTTACAGAACATGATGCTGGTATAAAATGGGTGAATGATGTTTATCTGAATGACAAGAAAATCTGCGGTATACTTACAGAAGCATCTCTCGGACTTGAATACAATTCGCTTGATTATGCTGTTGCAGGTATCGGAATAAACGTCCGTGACTACGATTTCGGCGAACTTAATAAGCGTGTATCATCAATTGAGCATGAGACGGGGAAAATCGTTAACAGAAACAGACTTTGTGAGAAGATTCTCAACCGCCTTGACTTCTGGATTAGCAGAATAACAGAGCGTGCGCACCTTGACAAATACAGAGACAGAGAAATACTCACAGGCAACATGATTTCCGCAAATTTCGGTGCTGAAAAGATTATCGGCAAAGCTATAGGAATTGACGACAATGCCAATCTTATAGTGCAGACTGAAAAGGGCATAATACATCTGTCATCAGGCGAAGCAAGTCTTATCAGGAAAGTACAGGAGGGTGCGAATGAATAAATACAAAAAACTTGCGTTTAATACCATAATTTTCGGTATAGGAACATTCGGCTCAAAAATACTCGTTCTGCTCCTTACAAGGCTTTACACAAAGCACATCAGTCCTGCCGATATGTACACAAAGGAAATGCTTGAAACAATGGTGCTTTTCTTACAGCCAATTTTCACATTCGCTTTGCAGGAATATATGATAAGATTCGGACTTGACAAGCGATACAACAAAAAAGAGGTGTTCACAACATCAGTCTGCATTACAGCTATCGGACTTTTTGCTGTTATACTGATAGTCCCGGGACTGCGTTTTATACCTGTTTTCAGCTTTATAAACGGTTACGCCATGCTTCTTGCGCTGTATACGTGTATGTCGTCAATAAGAATGTTGTTTGCGCAGTTTGTCCGTTCAAGAGATATGGTAAAGCTGTTTTCACTTGATGGTATTCTTGCAACACTCACGCTTTTCATATTCAATCTTGTATTTATAGTAGGCTTGAAAATGGGCGTAAAAGGATTCATGATTTCTGTAATACTTTCTGATTTGTGTTCAGCAATATTTCTTTTCGGCATGGCAAATCTCGGCAGATTTTTCCGTCCGAAGTATTTCAGCAAGAGACTTACAAGGTCTATGTTAAGATTTTCACTTCCTCTTATCCCGACTATTGTAATGTGGACTATAACAAGTCTTTCCGACAGACTTTTTATTACAAATATGCACAGCACAAGAGTTCAGCTCGGAGAAGATACAGCAGGACTTTACAGTGTCGCAAATAAAATTCCTAATCTTATTTCAATGGTTTCGACTATATTTTTTCAGGCTTGGAATATGTCTGCCATAACCGAAAACGGCTCAAAAGATGTAAGACGATTCTATGCACGTGTATACAGAGCGTATGAAGCTATTCTGTTTATTGCATCAGCAGGACTTCTCATGCTTATAAAGCCTGTTTCAAACTTTTTTACAAATACTTCAAACTATGCAGAGTACGGCACAATATACATCTATACTCCGATTCTGATTATTGCTGTTGTATTCATGTCACTCAATCAGTTTCTCGGCGGAATATATAATGCTACAAAGCATTCAAAAAACAGCTTCTGGACAAGTTTTGTTGCCTGCACAGTCAATCTTATGATGAACTATTTTCTCATTCCTGAATGGGGCGTTCAGGGTGCGTCAATGGCAACTTTTTTGAGTTATTATGTATGTTTCTGGGCAAGAATCATAGATGCAAGATACTATATTCCGTTCAAGTTCAATGCAAAAAGGTCTATGTTCAATACGGCACTCATATTTATTATGTGCTGTCTTATTATTTTTGAACAATGTAGCTGGCAGAGATGGGTGATAGTGCTGTTTGTTGTTGTATTCCTTTTCAATTACAAGTCACTTGTATCCACATTAAAGAAAATGATGAGAAAATAATTTCAGGGAGGATTTTTTATGTCAACACCACATAACAATGCAAAAAAAGGCGATATTGCTAAAACTGTACTCATGCCGGGCGACCCATTGAGAGCAAAATTTATTGCTGACAACTATCTTGAAGATGTCGTGTGCTATAATGAAGTGCGTGGTATGTTCGGATTTACAGGCACTTACAAAGGTGTATGCGTATCAGTTCAGGGCAGTGGAATGGGTATGCCGTCTATGGGTATATATTCACACGAACTCTACAACGAATACGACGTTGAGAACATTATCAGAATCGGTACAGCAGGAGCTATTGCGGACAATATAAATCTAAGGGATATTGTTATAGCAATGAGTGCAAGTACAAACTCCGCATACGCAAATCAGTACAGACTTCCCGGAACTTATGCACCTACTGCATCATGGAATCTTATTTCAGAGGCTGTAAAAAATGCAGAGGCAAGCGGAAGTGTGTATCATGTTGGAAATATTCTTTCAAGCGATACATTCTACGACGATTCAGACAGTCTTTCTGAATGGCAGAAAATGGGCGTACTTGCAATTGAAATGGAATCAGCCGCATTATATATGAACGCCACAAGAGCAGGCAGGAACGCACTCTGTATTCTCACTATATCAGATTGCCCGTTGCGTAATCTCTCAACTACAGCAGAGGAGCGACAGACTTCTTTTCGTGATATGATGAAAATTGCACTTGAAACTGCTGTAGCAGTCACAAAAAATTGACAAAATAAAAGTCCTGACGAAATAAATCAGGACTTTTTTCTATTTGTTTAATAATTGGCTTTCTTTTCTCATTTCACTGATAAGTGTCATAATATCTTCGTCACTTTCAAGACCTGTGTTTTCAGCTTCTCCTTTCATGTTCTGCTGAAAAACCTGCATTGCATGAACCGCTGAATTTTCAATAAAGTTCCTAGTAATCATAAAAGCACCTCACATAGTAATTGAGTAGGGAAAGTAGGGATATTCCTACTATGATTATTATATCACAAAATGCTATGGAAAGTCAAGTGCTTTTCAGAATAAACAGTCAGCAAAAAAATTGACAAACTAC
>CAMWKY010000279.1 GCA_947174965.1 uncultured Ruminococcus sp.
GACATATGCATAATAAAGTTGTATAATATAATCAATGACATAAAAACATGGCTTCTTGCCGGACTTTGAAAGGAAATTTTTATGAAAACATTATTAAAGCGAATTTCTGCTCTTACAATGGCTACTGCTATTACAGCAATTAATTTGACTTATGATTGTTTTTTAATTAATGCAAACGGATTCAGTGTTTCAACTGAAACTGAAAAAGTTATACAGGTTAATCAGGAAAATCAGCCTGATATTACAAAAGTTAAAATAAAATCTGAAAATTCACTTCTTCGATTTATGCAGTTTGGCATATTCGGAAAAGAAAAAATTTCTGTTACTGTTTATGCAAAAGATAATATGGGTATTCCCATAGACAGTATCAGACTTTATGCGGACGGAACTGAAATTGAAAACAACAGCACTCCTGTTTATAATGCGGAAAATGATGCCTACTGTCTTACATGGACTCTTGAAAAAGGCGATTATAAATTGTCTGCGCAGGCTTTTGCAGGTCAGGCAGTCAGCAGTTTTTATTCAATTGATTTAAGCAAGTCAAATAATGATGAAGTTGATGAAAAAGAGTATCAGGCTATTGCTGTAAACGGTACAGAGGAGGGCAGACGTGTTCTTATTGAGGATATAAAGCCTGCTGTACAGATTCAGCCGATTTATATTGATACAAACGGAACATATATTGACCTTGGTTCTGTTGAAAAATATACCGACGGCAGTTTTTATTCCGCAAAAGATGATGAAAAAATATGGATAAACAGTGCCGTTGATTATCTTCTCACGGTTTCTGACGATTTATCAGGCATTTTCAGTGTTTCATATAAATCAAGTGATGCGGTTGAATATACAACAGTAAAAACTTCTGCTAATGATATGCAGAATCAGTTTTCACACCTGATTGATAAAAATGTTATTGGTGATTCGGCAGGTGCAAAGACTATTTCGGCAAAATCGGAGGATAATGCAGGCAATGTTTCTGAAAATATCAGCTCTTTTCCGGTTGAGATTGATAAGACAGCCCCGACAATAACAATCGAAAAAGCAGAGGTTATTTCTGAAACAGGTTCTTTTATATCAAATTATACTGAAAACAAGTGGGTTAACAAGCGTATAAGATTTACGGTTTCTGCGGAAGACAGCGGTGCGGGTGCGGACAGAATTGAAGCTAATGCAACAGGCGGAAAAGTGGCGCTTAATAATACTACACGAAACGGAAACAAAATAACGAATGTATATATTGCAGAAGCTGATTTTATGGGAAATATCGTATTTTCTGCGTACGATAAAGTTAACAATAAAAGCAGGGAAATTTCATACAAGGTAAAAATCGAATCAAAACAGCCATCAATTACCAATTTTGAAATAAATCAGGATACGGATATAAAAGATTATGGATTTTCTTTTGACAGTGATGCAGTAATTTCAATTGAAGCTTATGACATAGAGCCTTATTGGTCGGGGATTGATTATATTGAACTTGGTTTTGTTGATTATCAGGCAATGGACGCTGAATTTAATTACAGCGAGGACAGTATAAGGAAGTCAGAGCCGAAATACGTTTCACAAGATAATGCTGTTCAGGTATGCAGTTTTTCTGTTGACGCAGGATTTAAGGGGCAAATTCTTGCAAGGGCGGTTGACTGCGCAGGAAATATCGGCAAATGGCGTAATCTTGAAAGCCTTGTGGCAAATAATCAGGAACTGCATAACGAATCATCGTACAGAGGAATTATTATTGACGAATCCTCCGATACCGACTATATGGGCAATCCTCTTTTCAGTTCCGACCAGAAAATAACACTTAGCGTAAAGGATTCCCATGCAGGCATAAAAGAAATAAAATGGTATGTCCGCACTTCTCAAGGTATTATTATGGGAAGTGATACGGCAAGCAGTTTTACAGCAAGCAATACTGACGGCTGGACAATACGCAAAAAACGTGACATTATAACAGAAGCATCAAAAGATATTGTTATTTCAGAAAATGAAAACAATATCGAAATAGGACTTTGCTTTTCAGATGTTGCAGGATTTGAAACAGCATGGGAAGTAAAGCACATAAGCATTGACAAGACAAATCCTGAAATTGTTTCTTTTGATTTTGATGATGAATCTGATAAAAAAATTTTCAAAACAAAAAGAACAGCAACTATTGTTGTAAAAGAAAGAAACATCTCTGCATCAGATGAACTTATTGATATTGCTGTATCAAATCTTCTTGATAAAGATGCTGTACCTTATACGATTTCTCAATGGGAGCTTATAAGTTCACAAAGCAACAGAGATGCCGACGGTGAAAACCTGTATAAGATGACAATAAGTTTCAATGCTGATGCAGATTATAAAGTGAATTTTAATGTTGCGGATTTGACTGGCAAAACTGCTGAATCAAAAAAAGCAGATTTTACAATTGACAGAACTGCACCTGCAATAAAAATATCCTATGACAACAATAATGCTTCAAATAAAAATTATTACAATGCTGACAGAAATGCAACTATAACAATTACTGAACGTAATTTTAAAAGCGATAATGTGAAATATGTGCTTACTGCTTTTAAGGCGGATAATGTTACTAAAATGAAAGAGACTGATATTATTCCGAATAAACTGAAATGGACTCAAAATCCTAACAACAAAGATGAATGGACATCACAGATAAATTTCAATAAAGAAGGTAAATTCAGTATAAGTATATCATGCAGAGATGAAGCAGAAAACAGCAGAACTATAGATGATGCTTTTTATATTGATAAGACAGCTCCGCAAGTTGAACAGACTTTTACTAATGGTGATGAAAAGTTTGCTACAAACGGGGATATTATTCCAAAAGTCAGGTTTTCCGATTTTAATCTTGGAAACGAATTTCAGGCAGATGCAAATTGCAAGGTTATTGTCAATAAAATTGACATGAATAGCAGTTCCAAAAAAAGTTTCAGTTATACGTCAAAAAGCTATACTTCTATGGGAGCAGATAAAAATGCAGTCTATGAACTTGTTTATAATATTTTCAGTGACAAAGAAAAAAGTGACGGCATTTATGAAATTTCAATTCTTGTTTCAGATTTGGCTGGAAATAGTGTGGAAATAAAAAATCTGAATCTTTCCATAAACAGAAAAGGCTCAACTTTTGAACTTGTCAACAATGAAATTAAAGAAGCAGTTGAAAAATTTGCCAAAAATGGCGCACCTGTCAAAGATGAAATAGATGTTGAAATAAAGGAAATAAACGTGTCAAAGCGTGTTGGAGACAGCATTATTACAGTTACCCATGACAACAACGATAAAATTCTCTCCAAAGATGATTATACGGTTGAGGAAATTAAAACTGGTGAAAATGATAATTGCTGGTACGAAACAACGTATAAAATAAGCAGACAAAATTTTAAAGATGACGGCGACTATTTTATTACAATCTCAACAAATGATGAACTTGGAAATCAGAAATATACAATGAAGTTTGCTGTTGACCATACAC
>CAMWKY010000280.1 GCA_947174965.1 uncultured Ruminococcus sp.
ATTTAGTAACAAACAAAAGGGAGGACGTTTTTTTGGATATACTGCTTATCATATTAGGAAAAATAATTGTGCGCATACTGCATCTTTTCAGGCGGAATGCAGGAAATCTTCCTGGTATAATATTATGGCATCTCACGGGCGGAAAGTGCTGTAAGATGTTCAGGGTTGACTGCCCGATTATAGCCGTAACAGGTACAAACGGCAAAACATCGGTGACAAACTGTATTGCACAGCTTTTTGAGAAAAGCGGAAAGAAAATTATCATAAACAAAGAGGGCAACAATCTTGATACGGGCATATGTTCACTTTTATTGAGATACTGCAATATATCAGGAAAAATTGATGCTGATTATCTGATACTTGAAACGGACGAAAGTCACGTTCCTGTTGTATATTCGCAACTGAATCTGGAAACACTTGTTGTACTTGATTTTTTCCGTGACCAGCTTGACCGCAATGGTGAAATGGAAACGCTTATACAGAAAATCAACACTTTCTGTAAAACGTTTAAAGGAAATCTTCTGCTTAATCTTGACGACCCGAATACTGCACGTCTTGGAAAAGCAAATCCCGAAAATAAGAATGTTAAGTATTTTCATGCAGAACGCTATAAATTTGCTACGGATAAGATTTATGAGGCATCAGAAGGCAGATTCTGTCCGTTTTGCGGTGATGCTCTGGAGTACGAATATTATCAGTATTCACATATCGGCAAATTCAGATGTAATAAATGCGGATTCGGTGATGTCAAACCGTACATTACGGCAAGCAGTATTGACCTTGAAAAGCCTGTTTTTACAGCGGACAAGCATCAGTATTTCCCGAAACTCAACAGCATCTACAATATCTACAATATGACCGCAGTTGCAGGAATTGCAAAGCTATACGGCATAAAGCAAGAAATCACCGATAAGGTAATATCAGAATACACCGTGAAAAACGGACGTATGGAAAATTTCATGCTGAAAGACAGGAAAACTACTCTTAATCTTGCAAAAAATCCAGTTGGTGCAAATATGACACTGCGTGTTATGAATGAGATGCAAGGCGAAAAGGAATTATTGTTTGTGCTGAATGATAATGTAGCGGACGGTCTTGACGTTTCGTGGATATGGGATATAAATTTCAGCATTTTTGAGCGTGTGACAAGGGTAATAACATCAGGCACAAGAGCTTATGATATAGCTGTAAGAATAAAGTGTGCAGGGTATAACCCTGAAAATATAGTGGTACGTCCAGACCTTGACAAAGCTGTTGCAGAACTTGCAAAAACAGAGGGCAGAAAGTTTGTAATCGCAAATTATACGGCAGTTCAGCCGACAAGAACCGCACTGAAACGATATATTTCAGAGAACGGAGGAAAATATGAATAAGCTGAAAGTTCTGCATATGTACGCAGATTTACTTGACCTTTACGGTGACGGCGGTAATATGGAGATACTGAAATACCGCTGTAAAATGCGTGGTGTTGAGTGTGAGATTGACAGATATTCAACCAATTCCGAAATACCTGATTTTTCATCATATGATTTGATTTATCTTGGTGGAGGTGCAGACCTTGAGCAACAGCATATTTCTGAAGATTTGCAGAAGTGCAGGGACGGAATCGCAAAGGCGTACAAAAAAGGCGTGTTTCTTTTTCTGATTTGCGGAGGCTATCAGCTTTTCGGAAAGTACTATAAAGATGCGGACGGAAATAAAATCAAAGGTCTTGGACTTTTTGATTACTATACAGTTGCAGAGCCTGACAGAAAAAAGCGTTGTATCGGAAATATCATTGTAAAGGCGGAAATATCGGGCAATGAAATTGACATTCTCGGATTTGAGAATCACGGCGGACAGACAAAAGGTGTAAAAACTCCGCTTGGCAAGGTGGTATACGGTCATGGCAACTGTACAAACAGTTCTCATGAGGGATATTTTGAAAAGAACGTGATTGCAACGTATATGCACGGTTGCTGTTTGTCGAAAAATCCTGAATTATCGGACTATATTATCACATACTGCCTTGCGAGGAGCATAGGAAAAAAGGTGAAGCTTGCACCGCTTGATGATTCACTTGAAAAAAAGTGCAGGCAGATTATGATTGACAGACTTACAAAATAGGAGACTTATGAAAAAATATTTAACAGCATTTATTTTTATTTTAATAGCATTTACTTCATGTGGAAAGACTGTCGGAACAGACAGCGATATATCAGAAGTATCAGAAGTATCACAAACTGAAACATCTTCAACTTCTACTGAAAAAACAACTGAAATTCACACAACAACAAAAACATCAGTAACTTCTGTTAAAGCAGTTAGTAATGATGTACCTGAATCGGTTGTACTTGTGACTGCTGATACTGTTGAAGTGTATGAAGATGTTACAATAGCTGAATTTGTAACCGATACAAACGTTGAAATTATATACGGTTACGCACCAGTTGATACATCGGAACTTGGCGAAAAATCAGTTGACATTGTATTTGAGTATGAGGGCGGAACTTACCGCAAAACAGTAGAATATACTGTTGCTGATACAACTGAACCACTGGTGCTGAACTCGGGCTGGAATCCCTATTCGATAATCGGACAACCTTTTGATGTAAATTCTGTTGTGGGATTTGTTGACAACTACGACCGCAACCCGACTGTAACATATATGGGTGATGTAGATACGTCAACAGTGGGTGCTTATCCGATTTCCGTTACAGTTACAGACAGTTCAGGCAATTATACTTCGTGGGATATGACTGTATTTGTTGTGAACGAAAAGCCGAATCCTTCTGACGACAACACACGTGTGAATTTCTCGGACTTCATGAACACATACAACTATGAAAATATCAGCTATGGCATTGATGTTTCAGCATGGCAGACAAATGTCAACTATGATGCAGTAAAGGCAGAGGGTGTTGAATTTGTCCTTATGCGTATAGGCTATTGTTACGGCAATATCAATATGGACGATTACTACTACAGCAATATTCAAAATGCTACAGATGCCGGACTTGATGTAGGTGTATATTTCTATACAAATGCAAACACGGAGGAAAAAGCAAGGGAGCAGGTGCAATGGATAGTTGAACAGCTTGACGGCAGAAAACTTGATTTTCCTGTTGCGTTCGACTGGGAAGAATGGGAGAATTTTCAGCAGTATGGTATAAACATCAATGACATAAACAATATTTTTTATGCGTTTTGTGACGAACTTGAAAAAGCAGGATATTCGGGAATGTTATACAGCAGTAAAAACTTCCTTGAGAGTGTATGGGAAAACAGAATAAACCGTCCTGTATGGCTTGCACACTATGTTGACGAAACAAATTATACTGGCGATTATGCAATATGGCAGGCAAGTGCATACGGCAGAATAAATGGCATAGATGGCGACGTGGATATGAATATCCGTTATAATAATATGCCATTAAAATAATGTAATAAATCACTCTTTCTGTTCATATAATTGAGC
>CAMWKY010000281.1 GCA_947174965.1 uncultured Ruminococcus sp.
CCTGCGGAATCACCGAACTTTGTGGAATATCCTACCCAGTCTTCCGAAAGATTGCAGGTATTCACCACACGACCATTAAAACAAGATGCAACAGCATAGACAGTTGCCATACGGATTCGTGCGGGAGTATTTATAACAGCCTGATTTGTAAGTGTCATGTGTTTCTGAAGTTCATTTGTAAAAGAACTGACGGTTTCACCTATATTTATAGTATAATTTTCGATTCCGAGAGTATTTACAAGCAGCTGACTGCAATCAATATCCGCCTGCTCCCCTTTTGGCATTAAAACGCCTATAACTTTGTCTTTTCCAAGTGCCTTGACACATACAGCGGCGGCAACAGAACTGTCTTTTCCGCCTGAAATTCCAAGCACTGCCTTTGTTTCAGGTGAAGCAGTTTTCTCAAAATAACTTTTGACCCACTCTATAAGGTCTGCTGTAACTTTTTCTGTATCGAATCTATACATAATAAATCATTCCTTTTCTGATAAGTCCTTGATTATTGCATCAAATACAGCAAAATCCCTGTCATAGACTTCCTGCATTTCATCAAGACTGCTGTACAAAAGTTTTTTCGGTGTGCGGATTGATATAAACCAGTCGTCAGAAATCTGCTCTTTCTGCAATCCTATTTTTTCCGCAAAATCAGTATCACTAAGCATGAATTTATCTTTTATGATATGTTCATTATCAGGATAAATACTTGATAAATCGACAAGCGAATCATCAAAAAGAACATTCTTTGTAAGCTTGTTTCCGATAAGGATAACAGCACGAGCCGAATTGAGTTCAGAGGTTAATTTTGAGTCAACACTGTTTATATAATCCTTGTTTGTATTTGCTGTATACGGAATATAGTACATTGATGCAAGAATTTCACCGTTGCCATTGAAATCTTCTGTAAATCCGGCAACATATTCCTCAATACCAGATTCTTCTCCCATTTCATAATTTTCGCCTATTACAAGAAAAATAATGTCGGGGCGTGGTCTGTTGACAAGGCTTGAAACAAGCCAAATCAATATCAGACAAAGAAAGACTGCTATCCATAGCCACCATGAATTATGATAGAAAAAATCACCGATTTTCTGAAAGATATTCTGCTTTACTTCAATCTGTTCTTCGTGGATAATTTCGCTGTCGTCAATAACACCCTGTTTCAGACGGATAAGCTCAAGACGTTCAGCTTCCAGCCTTTTGTCATGTTCTTCCTGCTCCATGCGTTTATGTTCTTCCTCAATACGCTGTTTTTCGGCAATTTTACGCTGTATTTCATCATCTGCCTTTTTCTGCATATCTTTTGAAACTTCAAAAACGCTTTTTTCTATGTGGAGTTTTTCATCGTCTGAATTATTATCCATGCTTTTTTTGCTGTCACTCAAAATTTATTCCTCATCTTCATTTGCACGCTGATTATTATTTGCAGGGATTGGCTTCATAGTCGGGAATAAGAGTACATCTCTTATAGAAGCACTGTCTGTAAGTAGCATAACAAGTCTGTCAAGACCGAATCCAAGACCGCCTGTCGGAGGAAGTCCGTATTCAAGTGCTGTTACAAAATCTTCGTCCACTTCTGCATTTGCACCCTGCGCCCTCTTTGCCTCAACTTGCTTTACGAAACGTTCTTTCTGGTCGATAGGGTCATTAAGTTCAGAGAAAGCATTGCCCATTTCACGACAGTACATGAAATATTCAAAACGCTCTGTAAATGCGGGGTCGGACGGCTTTCTTTTTGCAAGAGGTGAA
This sequence comes from uncultured Ruminococcus sp., assembly GCA_947174965.1. GTDB lineage: Bacteria > Bacillota > Clostridia > Oscillospirales > Ruminococcaceae > Ruminococcus. The sequence goes on from CAMWKY010000281.1 coordinate 1,747, forward strand.
TTTTCTACAGGATAATCATAGATGATTGTTGGCTGAATGAGTTTATCCTCAACAAAAGCATCAAAGAACGCAATAAGGACGTGTCCTTTGGTTGCGGATTCGCCTTCCTCAACTTCAACACCTTTTTCCTTTGCACAAGCACGTGCTTCTGCATCATCTACCCAGTCATTGTAGTCAACACCTGCATACTTCTTGACGGATTCAACCATTGTAAGACGTTCCCACGGCTTGCCAAGGTCAATTTCAACACCCTGATACATGATTTTTGATGCACCGCATACTTTTTCTGCAATAGTTCTGTACATATTTTCGATTAAGTCCATCATGCCGATATAATCAGTATAAGCCTGATACATTTCAACTGATGTAAATTCAGGATTATGAGAAGTGTCCATGCCCTCATTTCTGAAAATACGTCCTACTTCGTAAACCTTGTCAAATCCGCCTACAATAAGTCTCTTTAAATAAAGTTCAGTTTCAATACGCAGATACATTTCCATATCAAGCGTATTGTGGTGAGTTACAAACGGGCGTGCAGATGCACCGATTTCAAGCGTGTGAAGTACAGGTGTGTCAACTTCGATATATCCGAGATTGTCAAGATAGTTTCTTACTTCACGGATAATCATACTTCTTTTGACAAATGTGTCCTTGACTTCGGGATTTACAATTAAATCAACATAACGCTGACGGTAACGCATATCAGTATCTTTAAGTCCGTGCCACTTTTCAGGAAGCTGAAGCAATGATTTTGAAAGTAGCTGAATCTTCTTTGCGTGAATAGAAATTTCGCCCTTCATGGTGCGGAATACATATCCCTCTACACCGATAATATCGCCTATATCCCACTTTTTCTTAAATTCCTTGAATAAATCTGCTCCAATATCATTTGAACGCACATAAACCTGAATACGGTCTGAAGCATCACGAACATCAATAAAATTAGCTTTACCCATATCTCTCCAGCTCATGATACGTCCTGCAATACGGATAATATTTGTATGAAGCGATTCAAGTTCTGCCTTGACTTTTTCTTCGTCACCGTTTGCAGCTGCAATAATTTCAGCTTCTTTTACCTCATATTCAGCCTTTAAATCAGCAGCTTTGCCGGTAACATCATACTTTGTAGTCTGAAAAGGGTCGAAACCGCCATCACGGAGAGATGCAAGCTTGTCAAGACGGTCTTTCTTTAAAATATTAATATCCTGCTCCTCAACAGGAACATTCTTTTGATTTCCACTCATTAATAAAACGTCCTTTCGGGAATTAGTTTACTTTGAAATTTCAAGAAGTTCAAAACGGATTTCACCCACAGGTGCTTCAACAACAATTATTTCGCCAACTTTCTTTTTCATTGCAGCTTTGCCAATAGGAGACTCATCAGAGATTTTTCCCTCTTTTACATTGACATGGTTTGTACTTACAATATTAAAAGTTTCAATTTTTTCTGTGCCGACTTTTCTTATTTTGATAATAGAACCCATGCCGACTTCATCAACTGAAATGTTTATATCCTCAATAATATCAGCATTATCTACAGTATATTGAAGTTCGGCAATTTTAGCTTCAAGAATAGCCTGTTCGTTTTTTGCTTCATCATATTCAGCATTTTCAGAAAGGTCACCATATGAACGTGCAACTTTAAGACGCTCTGCAACCTCTTTACGTTTACTGACTTTAAGGTCATCAAGCTCAAGAACAAGCTTTTCAT
>CAMWKY010000282.1 GCA_947174965.1 uncultured Ruminococcus sp.
AATTACTGAAAACATAAAAAACGCCCTTAAAATACCGTTTAAACAGTATTTAAAGAGCGTTTTAATATTGTTTCAGAATTATTTTTTACAGTTTCCGTGTTCTTCTTTAATAAGAAATTTTCCTGTTTTCTTATGCTCATTAGGAATATACTCAATCAAATCCGTGATACTGCAGTCAAGGTATTCACAGATTCGATCGAGATAATCAATGTTCAGACGTTCAGCGATTTCGTTGTAAATTTCACTTATTGTTGATGGTCTTATTCCAGTCTGGCGTGCAAGTTCAGCCTGAGTTATCCGTTTTTCTCCAAGTATTCTAGACAGGTGTATTTTTATCATAACATAACCTTCTTTATATATAATACAACTTTAATATGATATATTATATATAATTTTAGGGTATCTGTCATAAATTTGTTGTATTATAACTTATTATGTTATAAAATCATTTAAAAAGTGAACAGAGTTCTTTGATTTTGTGCTGTAAATTATTCCTTTCAGCCCTTTGCAGAATATATTTATTCTGTAATGCCAGATTCATATAACTCTGAATTTCTTCCATTGACTGATTATTCAGAATCCAGTTTTTCAGCATCTCAAAGTCATCAGAAAAATCCAGTATATAAGCAAGACATAAAGCACGGTATATCAAACGGACATTGTGTCTGTATTCTGTAAGATATTCTTTTCCCTTACTGTATTCAGGATATGGCTTTTCTTTAAGTTTGAAACTGATTTTTCTAAGGGGATAAATATAGCGGTATGTATTTACCACAAACGGCTTTAAAATACCCTCGCACCATTGGCGGTTCATGCGTATGATTCCAATACTTTTGGAATTTGTCATTATGACATTATGTGTAATTTCTCCTGTAACTGTATTTTCATAAAATACTGTTCTGTGAACTCCAAAATATTTAAAATTAGTCGCCTTGTAAATCGTTCCTACGCCTAACCGACCATCCGCAAAACTCTGCACTGCCTTGATTTCAGGATATTCAGAACGCAGAATTTTGAAGCAAGCCCCTATGAAAAGGCTTTCCGCATTATGTCCCAGACAGTCATCAACCCATAAGCGGTTCAATTCTAAAATTTCATCTTTCTCCAAATCATCTGAAATGGATTTGAAAGAATGTGAGTTCATCATTCTGCCAAAAACCGCCACACCCAGACATTTATCAGAATTATCTCTGAAAATTCCAAAATTAATCATGCCGAAGCTGTCATTCCATTTGTGTGAATAATGATTTTTCACAATAAATTTCTTCGCAATTTGCTTTTCAATAGGTTTTATAATCAATGTTCCAAGTGTTTTTGTGTGCTTTATGATTTCCATTTTTAAAATTCCTTTCGGTATAAAAGCAGAATTTTGTATCAATTACCAACAACATTAACAGTTGTATTATATATTTATTTTACAGTAATCTAACCAAATTCGTTATGATTATTCTAAAAAAAATATATCAGAAATTTTTAATTATCAATTCCTTGTATGTGCCTTTTGACAGATTGTTCTGACGTTCCACAGGGATAATTTCAAAGTCCCTGTACAGTTCACGGATATACTTGTCATCGTTGTAGGAAAGAATGAAACGTCCCTTAATATTGCTTAAAACAGTCTTCAAACGTTCATGGTCATTCTTATTAAATACAGCATTGTAGTAATTTTCGGTTTTATGATATGGCGGGTCACAGTAAAATAACGCTTTCGGACGGTCATAAACCTTTATCAGATTTTCAAAGTCCTTGTTCTCAATAACAACTCGTTCAAGACGTTTTTCGACCTTTTCAAGATAGTCCGGTGACATATTTTTCCTATTACAGCCGAATGTCCTTGCTTCTGAGCCGTAGCTGATTTTAATCTGCACATAAAACATTGCCGCACGCTGAATATCGGTAAATCCACGCATTTTCATTCTTTCTTTTATGTCCTCAAATATTTCACGTGAATTGAAGTATCCCGAAATCTCACGCTGAAGCTCTTCACGGTGATATTTCGCACATCTGAAAAGATTCACAAGACAGCTGTTGAAGTCGTTGTAGACCTCAAGATTTGCATGATTTTCCTTGTAGAACAGTACTGAACCGCCACCGCCGAAAACCTCGATATATCTGTCAACATCATCAGGAAACAGTGATGTGATTTTCTTTGCGAGCAGACTTTTTCCGCCTATCCATGAGATAAATGATTTCATTTAAAAACCTCCTTTAAAATGAACAGTCCCTCCGTATTAGAGAGACTGTTTTTTGCTTATTTCTCCGTAATTGTACCGAAGTAGGTCACACCATCAATGATAAGAGTTATATTTTTGGACTTCTTAGCTGACGCAGGATAAACATCAGATTTTGATAATCTGTAGTACTTGTAGAAGTCGTCAGTCACGGAGCGAGAAGTGGTGACAACTTCATCACCTTTCCAGAAATTTGATGTGCGTGTATCGACGTGAGTAGCGGTATATGTTTTATCATTGGCATTTCCAATATTAGCAATACCGCCGAAGCCTAAGTCCTGAGCCACGCATGATACTTTCTTTGAACTGATTTTGTTTCCCGACTGGTCGTAGCACACAATATCAGCGGCGTAACCCTTTGTGTGATAATCAGTAGCAGAGCCTCCTACATTTACGCTGTGTGTCGGACAGCGGTAGCCTGAATTGATGATGATTTTCGAGCAGTTCAGAGCCGTGTGAAGCTTTTCAAGCTTGTCCACAAGGTCTGTATCAAGCTTAGTATCGTGATTTCCGCCGCACTTGCATTTAAATTCGCTTACATTGAAATGCTTTGTGAGTTGAGTTTTGTCGGTTGATTTGTAAGTTTTAATACTCATTTTCTTCCTCCTTAAAAATTTATAAAGTTATATCTTCTACTTTTGCACGTTCTTCAAGCACATTCATGTAGTTCTCCATATATACAAGTTGTGTAAAAAGAAGTTCATATGAACATTTCGGCTGAAAAGGCAATGTTCCAGCCTTATATTTTTCAAGCATTGCCTTTAATCCGTTATATCTGATTTTCAGCTGAATATATTCCGCCTGAAAACGTTCCTTAAAATCAGCACTTTTCATCAAGATAGCGGTATCATAAAGCGGATTTTCTCCGATTTCGCTATACGCTTCCTCAAACTGTTTTTTAGGAGACCATGAAATATATCCGTCGCTGTACTTCACAAGATAACCCTCATCGTCAGGATTCTCGTCAGCAGGAATACTCCAGCCACGATATTGATTGTATTCTCCTCTGGTCATAGTCTTTGCTTCAATCTGTTTTACACCTATAAATTTTTTCATAAAATTTCCTCCTCTGTTGTGTTGATTTCGGTTGTATTCAAACTTGAATTGATTGAATTTGCAGTCAGATTCACTGATTCAAGTGCGGAAATTCGTTCTTCCAAATTTGCGATATATTCAGCAACGGACGGTCTGTACGGTTCGTAGGTGTCGTCTGTGATTTC
>CAMWKY010000283.1 GCA_947174965.1 uncultured Ruminococcus sp.
AGCAGTATCCGTTCTTTTAAATTTCTGCATGAGAATGGTTCGCAGCTTGCATAAATATCGTATAACGGTAGCTTCTTTGTCGGCATAGAGTTTTTCAAGAGTTTCCGAACATTCGGAATAACTGCTCTCCAACGCCGATTTTCTCACGCCTATCATATAGGCGATCGTAGTAACTACCTCTTTTGTTTCGACAGTCAAGGTTTACCTCCTATTCATCGTTTACTAATTCAATATGCTTGTCAATGACTGACATTATCTCGTTCAGACGGCTTTCTCCGATACCCTTGATCTGGCTCAGGTCTGACATCAGCTTATCATAATCAATGCTGTGAGATTCAGCAGATTTATAGCCTTGCTGATACACATTCTGTACAAAGTTATTCATTGTTTCTCTGTCCATTGATTTGATTTTCTTGTATAATGCACGGTCAATAATAGGCTCTTTCTTTTCCATTGCTTTCACCTCCGATCTGCTTACTTACTATTATAGCATAATTTGGGGTGTGATTCAATGAAAAGGCTGTGAAAAAATTTCGGCTGATTGACTTTTTCTGCTCGATATGTTATAATTTTGAAAACGCTTAGTAGCGTAAATCAGAATTTATGAATGGAGAAGTATATGGTAAAGTTATTTCATTTGTATAAGAATTATTATTTGGGAATTTCTTTTGTTGGAATTATTGCATTTGCTATTCAGGAAATCCCGTATATGATCATGCCGCTAATAAAGCTGAAATCTAATCCTATAATGAATATGCAAAATGAAATTCCATGGATAGAAAAAACACAGGGTATATTCGGTATGCTATCTATGATTTTGTTAATGTTGATTGTCAGGGATGATAATATATTCTTTTCGATCACTACAAGCAAAGAAAAATGTTTTTTTGCAATAACTGTTTTAATGATATTGATAAATTTTATCGGTTGGACTTTTTACTACCTCGGGTTTCAGTATAACTGGTTGATTGTCATAAGCCAGTTCGCAGTTGTTCCGTTATACTATTTGTTTTTCGGACTATGGAAAAGCAATTATTTATTAGTCGGTACTTCTTCGATATTTTTTATTATTCATACCATTAACGGTTATTTGAATTTTTGTGTGAAAAGGTGATATACATATTCTGATTTATCATACTAATCGAATAGACTCACCAACGGTCAACCGTATTGCACGGCTGACCGTTTTTTACTGCCTACTCCTCAGTATTTATTTCGTTCTCCGATTTGTCCTCACTCGTTTCAAGTGTAACTGCATGACTATAAATGAGCCAATCATTCAGGCAGTTCAGGGAGCAGAAGCACTGGTTTGCAGCCTGATGCTTAAAATAGTTTTTGCCTTTCGGTATCTCGTTATAGCAATTTCCGCAAAACATATGCACACCTCCCCTCAAACATATACCATTGTATCGAATACACTTTCTTTCGCCTGTTCACGCAGCATATTGCCGATTCTTTCGATTTTGTAATGGTCGCTGACGGCATTAGCGATCTGATACTCCTTACTGCTTTGCATAAACTTCTCCGTCTGAGCGTTTAATGCGTCTGTAATCTTAATATCAAGCTCATCAAGGTACTTGTATATTTCGCCCTCGTCCACAAGTCTCTGCAAACGCTCAGGATGATACTCCTCGACATAATGTAGGTGGAGTTCAATATGATCGGTATGAAATACATATCGCTCAACCTTTGCGGTCTTTAGATTGATGTGTCTGACCGTTTGTGTATCAGTATCAAGCTCCCAGACAGGAGCGCCGTTAATCAAAGTTTTGCTCTGAAAAATCATAAGTATCACTTCCGTTTCTTCATAAAGTAATAGCCTGCACCGCCAATCCCTGCAACGGCAGCTACTCCTGCAATGATAAGCAAAGGAGTTCCAAAACGCTCAGAATTGCCCTCAGAAGCGTTTGCAGAGCTGTCTGCGGCAACTTCATTGCCCTCGGCTGCAACGCCCTCAGAAGCCGTTTCCGTTCGTCCTGTGACCTTGCCTTTCACCCTCGGAGAATCCTCTCCGTCATCGTTTATCTTGAAATCGCCTGTGGTTTCGGCTTCATCTTCCTCTAAGGTACTGAATGGCGGAAATGTGTCAACGGTATCGCCGTTCTGGTCGATCATCTGCCAATTGCCATTAAGCATAAAGAAACTATAATGATTGTCCTCGGTGCTGATCGTCCAGCCGCCGCTTTCATCGTCCTCAAAATCCCAATCTTCAATCAGGTGACGGTAATAGTCCTTGTATTCATACCTTAACTCACCAATTTCAGAACAATCATAATCATCAGAGCCGTAATTCTCGTCAAGCCACTTGTCAAGAAGATGATGCTTATACGATGCTTCGGGGAAGTCAAGTCCGTTATCACCCTTGCCGTTCCACATCTCCTCCCAGATTTCTGTCTCGATGTAGTCACGATCCAGAGCTTCGGCGGCGTGGGCAGTAAGGCTTACGCTTGATGCGATACAAAGGGTTGCGAATGCGGTGATAATTTTTTTCATAAGAAAACTCCTTTCAAAAAACGCTTGTATTTTGTCTGCGTTTGTGGTATAATTAGGTTATATTAAGGGTGGTTATCTGCCCGACAAATCAGGATTGATGGAGGAGTAAAATAGTATGAAGAAGACATTGTTATTTGTAATTTTACAACAATATGCAGATTGGGAAGCTGCGTATATTTCATCTGCAATTTCTATGTTAGGGCAAGGCGAATATGAGATTAAAACAGTATCTTTATCGAAAGAATGTGTTCAATCAATAGGTGGATTTAAAGTATTGCCAGATTATGATATTGAGTCTGTTACCAGCGATTATGAAGCCATTATTTTAATTGGTGGCATGACATGGAGAAATGAAAATACGCAACAGATTAAAACACTTGTAAAAGATTGTACTCAAAAAGGAAAAGTATTAGGCGGTATTTGCGATGCTTCTGCCTTTTTAGGTACAGTAGGTGTTTTGAATGACGTATATCATACAAGTAATGATTTGAATGACTTAAAACAGTGGGCAGGTTCTATTTATACAGGAGAGGAAAAATATATTGCAAAACAAGCAGTGAGTGACGGAAATATAATAACAGCTAACGGAACAGCTCCGTTGGAATTCGCAAAAGAGATTTTATCTGCTTTAAACGTTGCAAGTAAAGAGAAAATATTGGAGTGGTACAATTTTCACAAGTTAGGCTATTATACTGCACCCATGCCTAAAATGTAAATCTCAATTTGTAAAGTAATTATATTTTTCATTCAAGCACCTGTGTGAAAATGCAGGTGCTATTTATATGTCTGACTTGCAAAGTACATTTATCTCTTCCTGTGCCTTACCCGTAAGCCGTTAAGCTCAATGTTCGGATTGCCTACAATATAGTAACGATTTCCGTTATGCTCGATACGGCTTGTCCGCCACTTGTATTTCTCGTCCCAATCATCGTAGAAATAATACTCGATGCCGTCTC
>CAMWKY010000284.1 GCA_947174965.1 uncultured Ruminococcus sp.
ATCATTCCAGTATCCAACAAAGGTAAAGCAATCTGGAAAGTTTGTCATAAAAGCAAGCTAAACAAACCTGAAAAATTGTGAATATATACAAAATTATTTTTTTGAAGGCACTTTTGGCACGCTTTTAGCCATTAATATACATCAAAGGATATATTGGAAATAAATTTTCAGGAGGATTAAAATGAAAAACAAATTTTTTTCAGTAATAATTTCAGGCTTGATGCTTGTTTCAATGCCGATTCAGATGTGTGCGAATTCCATAGAAGATAAAGGTGCAAATGCTTTATCAACTGAAAATGTTGTAAGTGTATATACGGAGGGGCTTATTTCAAGATATGCACTCTCCTGTGAAAGCGGTTCAAAAACCGTGTACATAAATGCAGCTGTATATGGCAATTATACTTTGGCGAAAATCGGCTTCAAGAATATTAAAATTCAGAAAAGCTCTGATAATATTAACTGGACAGAAGAAAAAGAAATTCCTGACCAGATTTCAGAAAATGTTGTACAAAAAAAACTGTCAAAATATGCTGTTTCAGTTGATGGCGGTTATTATTACCGTGTTGTGCTTGACAACTACGCCAAAGAAAATACATGGTGGTTTCCTGAAACTCAGACTGTAGAAGCTATATCGAACTCTGTATGGGTTTCCTGATTAGATTACCGCATTGTGCAGTATTATCAAATAAGTATCAGACACTTTTTTCTATAAAAAAGTACATAATAAAATTTTTATGACTGGTTTAACCAATCAGAAAGGAAATTAAAATGAAAAAAATTATTTCAACTTTCACTGCTTCTTTGATGGCAGTCTCAGCTCTTACAGCTGTTTCAGCATCTGCTCTTAACGTTAAGAAAGACAATGCACTCACAATTACAACCGAATCTCTCAAAACTGCAATAACAGCGGATAATGGTACTGTTGTTCCAGCAGGTTCTCTTGCTGTAACTGTAAGTATTGAAAACAACTCTGGATTTAACTCATCTGCAAATAAACTTGTAGTAGGCAAATCATATGATTTTATTGTATCAGATTTTGGAGAACCTGCTATTACTAAGGGCAGTGTTATGGGAGATTCTATAGTTTGTGCAGCTGAAAACAATAACTCTATCGCTGTTGCAAGTGCCTCAGCTGATTATAACTATTCAGATGGTGTAATGTTTACATTTTATCTGAATCAGAATGACAATTCAGATGATACAAACATAGCTTTCCAGAAGATAGATACTTCACACATGACAAGCTTAGGTTCAGGAATAAGTGTTCAGTCTTCTACATACGAAAAATACCGACATGGTAACGTAAATGACCCCTTTGACCCTAATAGATTGTTAATTGATGCTACAGACGCTTCAGATGTATTAGGAGCAATAGAGGCAAACAATGGAGCATGGTTATCAGTTTGGGAGGCAAATAAACATCTTGATAAATATTTGCCAGATGCATTATGTGCACAAGCAGCTGATGTAAATTCTGATAATTGTATAGACAAAACAGATGCTCGATTGATACTTGATTTTTATTCTGTTGCTGCAACAACCCGTACTATGCAAGAGGCTCTTGCTGAATTTCAGCGTATGTTTAACAGCACTTGTGGTACTGTTGACGAAGTAGATATAAACACAGTAAAAAGATGAGGAAAAAAATGAAAAAACTTTTAACAATATTATTGGCGTGTACGTCAATTCTGTCAGCTATGCCGATAGTTGCCAGCGCAGAGAATGAAACAGCTGAAATAGAAGCTTTGGCGGAGTCTCTTGGAGCATACACAGATGCTTTGTACATAAAAAACTATGTGCATACTGACGATTTGCCAATCAGTGAGGAAAGTTATACCGACTATTTAAAAGGATGTTCGCCGGTAGAAATTAACGGTGGCGGTCCGGTCGTATATGCAGATTTCAGCAATACTATCAGTGCCGGTATGTGCAACGGCATTTCGTTTGTTGAGATATTGGCGCACAACGGTGTAATAAGCCCCTCCGACCTCGACCCGAACGCTGAAACTTTAAGCGATATTACTCTTACTCCGACTGTTGATAAGTATCTTACAGACTATCAGGTTATACAGAATCATAATGAACAGACACTTTCAACTTACTACAAAATTATGACACATTCGTCTGAAGAACTTGTTGCAGATTTGGTTGATACTGCTGAAAGATGTATGAATGAGGGAAAATATTTTCTTATTACAATTGATTCAAAAGATTTCAACCACGCTGTTGCAGGTATGGGAGTTATTGACGGCAACTGGGAACTGAACGGCGGAGTATATGATAAATGTGTGCTGATACTTGATTCAAATTTAGTCCTTGACGGAAAACCCACACCATTTGCACCTGAAGCCTGCATTTATGTAAATTCTGAAACAAATAAGGCATATATGCCGGCGTATCAGCGTGAAACAGATGAAGAATTTTTCATCACAGCTTTTGATGATGACAATATTATGAACTACAAAGGCACTATAAACGCATCAACTGAACTGCCCGAAGAAATTAACTCACTTTGGGAAGTTCGTATGAATAACTCATATAAGAATATTTTTGAACTTACTGCATATAATTCTGACGGCACAGAATATGACGGCATGGAGGCACAGAATGGATTTTCTCTTGACGAGGACCCGAAAATTGCATTTCTGAACTGTGAAAAAATCAGGGTTAATTCATATCTTGACCCGCTTATGGCAGAGTATGGAACCGGATTTGACAAAGAAGAACGTTTTTCAGTAGTGTTTGATAGCCGAAACAGACATATAAGCACAAATCTTACTTATAATGGCGGCATTGAAGTTGATGATAAAAGCGTAAAAATTGCAACCACAGACCCTAAAACAGTTGAAAATTACATGATTATAATCGAAAGCAATGATGGTATACTTTCGCATTTTGACTGGTCATTTTTGGGCTTTACAAACAGCGATATAAAAGTAACAGAAACTGAAGATGGTATAATTCTAAACAGTAGCAGAAACGGAATATATACAAAAGTTAGCAGTTTTGATCCTGTTTATGATGATGATGGTAATATTACAGATGAATTTCTCGATGAGTTTGTTAAGTTTAATGTTATGTCCTCTGATGGTAATATTATGATTGCACTTGATGACAGCGATAATGTTGTGCTTTATAGGGACGATAATGGTGACGGTGTCTATGATGTGCCAGTTGAAAAAGGCGACGTAAACAGCGATGGAAAAATTGATGCAACAGATGCTTCATTTATTCTTGACGCTTACTCTACATTAAGTACAACCAACAATCCTTTTTATCAGAAGGTATTTATAAACGAAGATATAGCAGATTTTAACGGAGACGGTTATGTTGATGCAACAGATGCTTCAATGGTACTTGCAAAATATGCTGAATCATCTACAACATAATTTCGTAAGCGTAAAATAACTCTCCGTCTTCAGATTTTTCTGAGAGCAGTTTTAATAT
>CAMWKY010000285.1 GCA_947174965.1 uncultured Ruminococcus sp.
GCTTTATGGGCAAAAAACAAAAAAACAGTTCAACCGCAAAAGTACATAAGCTGAAAAACTTTATGCTCTTTATGAATATATTCATAATAATTCTGCTTACAACAGTTATTTCTATTCTTACAATTCAGAAAACTGATAAAGCAATAAAATCCAAAGTTACAACAATGGTTTCAGCACTTAATGTACAGATGCAAAAGAATCTTGACAGCTATTTACAGCGCATGGAAACAATAGGAACACTTGTTTTTTCAGAGGAAAATACCTATAAATACGACCCGATAGCAAATAATATTGATGAATATGATGCAATAAAAACAGAAGCCACTATAGAAAAGCACCTGTATGATATATGTATCATGGAAAATTTTGTCGATTTCAGTATAATTTACAGTGACAACCGTCACGTCGGCAAGATGTCTAACGGAACAGTAAAACTTTTCGGCGACAAGCTTTATTCCGACCTCCATGCAATGATAAACCGTACAAAAACAGCTGACGGCTGGTCAACAGGATATAATGACAACTACAGACGAATCTATTATGTAAAGCAGGTAAACGAAAATGCACTTCTTGTTATATCATTTTACACATATGAACTTGATGACGTATTTGAACACCCCGGCGGCATTGAAGATATAACAGTTCAGCTTGTTGAGGAAAACAACATAATTATTTATTCGTCCGACGACAGTCAGAAGGGCAAAAAGCTTTCGGAAGATATAATCCAGACAATAAAAGACCGTTCAGCCGTTACAATCATGGATAACAAATATCTTGTAACTGTAAAGGAATGCAGCGATAAATGGCAGGTTGTATGCAGTGCGCCGACAAAAATAATTCTCAAAGAAAAAAATGATGTCACTTATTATATTGCAGTTACAGCTATAATTGCAGCAATTCTTGCAACTATTATAAGTACGGCTGTCATGTCAAGAATCATTTCGCCTGTAAATGAAATTGTCGATACACTGGTTGACGAAGCACATACAGACTTGCTTACTGGTATTCTTAATAAAAGAACATTTGAGAAAAAAGTTGAAGAAGCATTGAGAAGTAATGAAGTCACGGAGAAAAAAGCACTTATCCTAATTGACCTTGACAATTTCAAGGGTGTAAATGATACTCTGGGACACGCTTACGGCGATAAAGTTCTTGCAAATGTCGGTGATATTCTGAAACGTGTTTTTAATGTTGAAGATTATCTGGGCAGACTTGGCGGAGACGAATTTTGTGTATACCTGAATATTTCAGACATTCAGCAGGAAAACTATATTGCACACATTGAGGAAAAGTGCAACAAATTAAGCAACGAATTTCATAATAACTATACTGGTGAAGACAACAGCTATAAAATTTCCGCAAGTATCGGAGTGGCTGTATTTCCACAGCATGGCGACAGTTTCACTGACCTTTATAAATGCGCCGATTCTGCTTTATACCATTCAAAGCACAAGGGCAAAGATACTTTCACAATCTATGAGGAGGATAAGAAATGAAACTGACAAAATTACTCTCGCTTGCTGTCATTCCTCTTATACTTTCAGGTTGTACAAGTAATATTGTTGTGACTAATCAAACGGAACAGACGGAAATTTCTTTCTCATGGTGGGGAAATGACGCAAGACACGACTACACTCTTGATGCTATCAGGAAATTTGAGGAGCTTCACCCTGAAATCAAGGTAAAATGCCACTACTCCGAATGGTCGGGTTATCAGTCAAGAAATAATGTTCAGATGGTTTCACATACTGAATCTGATGTCATGCAGATAAACTATGCATGGATTAATCAATATTCACACGACGGAGACGGCTTTTATGACATAAACCAATTGAGTGATTATATTGACCTGTCAACTTTTACAGAGGACGATTTAGCCTATGGTATGCAAAATGGCAAACTCAATGCTGTTCCGATTGCACTTAATACAATGACTGTATACATAAATGAATCAGTATACAGTGAATATGGTCTGGAAATTCCAAAAACATTTGATGATTTATACAAGTCGGCAGAGGTAATGAACGGAAAAAATTATCCGCTGTCTATGGCTAAAAAACAGTTGTGGTTTTTTGTGATTGCATATGTCGAGCAGATGAATAACAAAAAGTTCATGGATAATGACGGCAATATTTTATTTGATAAATCAGATATTCAGCTTATGATTGAGACATATTGCAATCTTGTAAATAAAAAAGTCATACCACAGGTTGAATATTTTGACAAATCAGAAGTTGCAACAGGAAAATATGCAGGTATTCTTGCGTGGTTGAGTGATGCAAACAGTTATTGCGAGGGTGCAGAGAAAAACGGCTATAATATAGTTGTTGCCGATTACACAACAATTGATGGTAATCTCAAAAGCTGGTATGCAAAGCCTGCGACAATGTACGCTATCCGCAAGGATATTGAACACCCGAAAGAAGCTGGTATTCTGCTTGATTATCTGCTCAACAGCACTGAAATGGCAAGCTATCAGCAGATTGAAAAGGGTATTCCTATAAGCAGTTCCGCAAGAGAATATCTCGAAAAAAATGAACTTCTTTCAGGTATTCAGTATGATGCTTTCATAAAGATGAATGATACAAAAGACAAACTTGATGTTATAAGTCCGTTCTTTGAAAATGAAGATATGATTGAGGAATATATGGCGGTATGCAATGAAGTTCTCTATGAAAAAGCAGAAATTGAGGAACAGGCAGAAACACTTCTTGAAACATTGAAATCAAAATAGATATTTAAAAGGAGATTTTATGAAAAACAAAACAATTGCAACAATACTTGCTTTGACAGTTGCAATGTCATGTGCGTGTGCAGGTTGCGACAAAGACTCGGTTATGGAGCAATCAAACGTGACCTCTGATGCTGATGTTGTTGTTATTCCTGATAGTGTAAAAGCAAAGCTGAAGTCTGCTGTTGAAGTAAAACCTGTACCCGTACCGGAGAATGGCTGGACTGATGAAGCTCTGCTGGATACTGTTCGCATCAACGGTGAAAAGATAAACTTTCCATTTTGTCTCAACGATTTAGGGGAGGAGTTTACTGTTAAAAAAAGCGAGCTTCAGCGAATCAAGGACGGCAAAGGTTCAACTGAATTTGAATACTATGATAAAAACATTGGTATAATTTTTACTATCAGTACATCTGACCTTAAAAATATTGCAAATGATGAAATACAGAAAATTGATATTCATGTTGAAGATTACTACTCTTTTAAAGATACCAATATTGATTACTCTACAATGAAAGGCGAGTTTCCAATAAGTGTAAACGGAGTTACCATAGGTTCAAATTTTGACGAAATCTATGAAAAACTTGGTTTTGTTGATGAAGATGCAGTTAATGATTCAGATGGAAAGGGAATCTTTTTGTTAGTAGGGCGTTCTGAAAATTATGACATTGTATTTCAGGGCGAAAACATGATAGTAAAACGAATAAGTATAAGTT
>CAMWKY010000286.1 GCA_947174965.1 uncultured Ruminococcus sp.
ATATTACATATAGAATACTATTCAATAAAGATACTTTTACAGCAGTTCCGCTATAGACAAAACAAGAAAGATATGATATATACTCAAATCTATTTCAAATTCCATACAAAAATGATATAATAGATAAGGATGAGCCACTCCGGTAAGGAAGTGGCTTATTTAAAGTATTTTTTGCAGACGGAGTGCATTTGACATACGGATATACCATAGACTTTGGAAAAATTGTGAAAAAGAACTGTTTTTTGAGAAATATCATAATTTTACCATTTTTATCACCAAAATAGTATACTTTGCGCCGATAATAGTTGTATCATTAAATTATAATTAAAAGAGCGTTCTGTAATAATTAACAAGGAGGATTGATAACTGAAATATGTAAGCTCAAATTTATGTTCACTTACAGAAAGGAATGGTTATAAAAATGAAACAAAAAATAAGAAATCCGCAATTTAAATTGAAAAGCTTTTTAAGTCTTTTCCTTGTAATGACACTCTTTTTTAATGTGAGTTTCATTGATGTGCCAAAGGCAAAAGCAATTGAAACAAACGGAAAGTTTATTTATGTTGCAGAAAACGGTAATGACTCTACTGGCAATGGGTCTTCCGGAAGTCCTTACAGGTCAATCAAAAAAGCCGCTGCTGAGGCAACAGCAGGTACTACTGTTCTTATACGTCCTGGAACTTATATTGAAGATGACATAACACCTAAGGAATCCGGTACAGAGGACGCTATGATAGTTTTCAGACCTGAAAAGACTTCCGATATTGGCAAGGTAATAATCAAGCACAAGGATATTTTTAACGGTTCAACTGTTACTCCGCAGGTAAGAGCGCAGTGGCTCAGTGATACCGGCTGGAAAGAAGAAGAAGTACAGCATTACGATAATGCAGGCATTGAATATTCAATAGCAGCAAGAAAAAATGAACTTACAGATGTTTTCAATTTATTCGGACGTGATTATATATGGATTGAAGGCTTTGTATTTGAGGATTACAAATACGCACGAAGCACCATAAACATAAGAGGTAATGGAAATGTTGTTATCAACAATCAGTTTAAAAATATAGGCTGTGTTTACAATGCGCCTTGGAAGTGGACATCTCAGGGTGTACTTCGTCCTGATGTTACAATTCCCATTGCCGGACGAAAAAATGTTGTACGCAACAATTATTTTCAGAGTGTCTATGGCGAAACGCTATGTTATGATGACAGCTCAAAGGACTGTATTATAACTGAAAACACATTTATCGGCAATATTGGCAAAAATGCAGGCGCAGGCGGTGCAGAATCGTCAACTTTGGGTGGCAGAGCCGACGGCAACAGAAATAACGCATTTGCTTTCAATTATTCAGGCGGTTCAGTCAACGGCGGTACAATATGGCTTGATATTAGTGTAAGAGATTTTACCGCAGTAAGAAACGTTACACATAATACCGCTTATTTTCTGTTTAATGAGTCGGAATGTACAAGAAACTGGGCATATGAAAATATCGTCTATAACAAACCTCTTGACGAAAACAAGCGTATGCCTGTGGGTGAATACTTCATGAATTTCCCCGCACAACGTATAGAAACCGGACTTTATTCAGCCTTCTGGGATACCGGTTCAACATGGGACGCAAGATGGGTAAACAATGTTACTTATAATCTGAAAACTGGTATTTCTCTGGACAGGTCGTGGAATAATGATGTTATAAACAATATTTCTTATGAAGACGAAAACAGTATGTACAGCAGTAATGATACTTCGGGCATTGTGGTAAAAGAAACTACTGTAGATGGTTTTCATTCCTGGCACGGCATAGACCTGAAAGGCGGCGGTATTCAGACTTTCAGAAATAACCTGTGGTATTCTCCCCGAACATCAGAGTATATTCGATATATGTACCCCGTACAGTCTCCAATTACGGTTGATGCCTTTAATGCTCAGATAAAATCAAAAACTCAACTTGCTAAAGACCCGATGTTTGAAAACGCTGCCGCAGGCGATTTTAGACTTAAAGCAGGAAGTCCTGCTATAGGTTCAGGCGATAACGGTGTAGACAGAGGTGCATATGCTGTCTATCCGAAAACTGATGTCGGCTATAATAAGAATCTTGGTTTAACAGAAGATGTAAATGTCAGCTTCAGTGAACTTAATTCCTCTGTAAAGCCTGGTGACATAATTGACCTTGAACTGAAATTAAATAAAACTGCAACTGATTCAATGACTTTTGAAGTAGCACCTGTTGCAGGAGATGCACGTATAGACAAAGATTTCAGCTTTTTAGACGATACAACTCTCACATTCAAAGCAGGAGAAAAAAGCAAAACAGTACGTGTGAAAATTCTTGACGGATACGACCTTGACCAGCTTTTAGTTTTCCGTATTAATCCGGTCGGTACTACTAAGACAGAATCAGTTGGCGCAAGAAATACACATCTTGTAAGAATAAACAGAGCAAAAGAACGTGTACTTGTTATAAATAATGTTGGCGATTCTATGGGAAATTCAATAGTTGAGTACCATAAACCAGGTGAAAAAGTTACAATTGATGCAAAAACAAGACCAGGATATACCTTTGACGGCTGGCAGGTTGGTATTGATGCTATGGAAGTAACTCCGGTAAGCGCAGACGGCACAATTTCTACATTTATTATGCCTGAATACAATCAGAGAATACAGGCAAAATGGAAATTAAACGGACAGCTTGTAAATGTAACAGGAGTTACCCTGAATAAAGAAACACTTTCATTGAACGCAGGGGAAAAAGCTACTATAACAGCAACTGTTCACCCTGATAACGCAACTGATAAGGTTGTGAAATGGACTTCTTCAAATCCTCTTGTAGCATCAGTTGATGCTAATGGTGTTGTAACAGCATTATCTGAGGGTATGGCAGAAATCACAGCAACAACTCTTGAGGACAGCAAAACACAGTTCACAGCAAAATGCAAAGTATCTGTTAAAGGAACAATCTCACCACCTGAAGAAGATGATAATAGTTTTGCTGGTAACGTTATTGAGGCAGAAGACTACAACATGAAGTCAGGTATTGACACTGAAAATTGTAATGAGGGCGGAAAAGACGTTGCATATATCGAAAACGGAGATTATATTGGCTTTAAAGGTATTCTCTTTGGCAGAGGTGCAGAATCAATAAATTTCCGTGTTGCTTCAAACGGCAATAACGGTACAATTGAAGTACGTCTTAACTCTCCTGACGGAAAACTTATCGGCAGTATGGACGTAAATAGTACAGGCGGCTGGCAGAAGTGGGAAACACAGAAATGCAAAATCGATAAGACAACAGATGTACATGATGTATACTTCGTATTCAAAGGCGGAGACGGTTATCTTTTCAATCTCAACTGGTTAAGTATAAATTATCCATATGAAAATGATGACCTTTTAGGCGACTGCAATCTTGATGGTGAAGTAACTGTTGC
>CAMWKY010000287.1 GCA_947174965.1 uncultured Ruminococcus sp.
TTTTTTATGTTGGTATTGTGATAATTTTACAACCGATTTATTTTTTTGTAACCAAAAATTAAATTTTGGTTACAAGAAATGTAATTTTTTACATTTTTTCCGGCTGTTCAATTTTTAGAATTGCAAGAACATTTCTTAGTGTCTGTCTTACTGCGATACAAAGCATGATTCTTGCGTTCATAAGTTCTTTTGTTTCGGCATTTTTCACACTGCAACTATCATAGAAACGGTGAAACAATGTTGCAAGGTCGATAGCGTATTTCGTGAGCTTTGCGGGGTCATAGAATTTTGCCGAAAGTTCAATTTCATGCGGAAGTGATGCAATATGGCGGATAAGCTCAATTTCTCTTTCGTTTTCAAGCAATGTCAAATCCGCATTTTCAGGTATTTCAATTCCCTCTGCACTGAGATTTCTTATAAGACTGCATATTCTTGCATGAGCATACTGAACATAGAACACTGGATTCTGTGACGACTTTTCTACAGCTAAATCCAAATCAAACTCAAACTGCGAATTTGCCTCACGGAGATTGAAATAAAATCTTGCGGCATCAATCGGAATTTCATCAAGAAGTGTTACAAGAGTTATAGCTTTTCCGCTTCTTTTTGAAAGCTTTACTGTCTCACCGTTGCGGACAAGTCTGACCATTTGCATAAGCACTACATCAAGTTTACTTGCATCAACATCAAGAGCCGTAAGAGCTGCTTTAAGTCGTGGCACATAGCCGTGATGGTCTGCTCCGAGAACATTTATTGCCTTGTCGAAATTACGTGTAACAAGCTTATCATAGTGATATGCAATGTCAGGCACTATATATGTGTATAAGCCGTTTGAACGTCTGAGGACGAAATCCTTGTCCATGCCATATTCTGTAGCCTTAAACCACACTGCTCCGTCCTGTTCGTATGCCTTTCCTGATTCAAGAAGTTTGTCAACAATTTTCTTCGTCTCATTCTTTTCATGAACTGTACTTTCTCTGAACCAGTTGTCATATACAATACGATATTTTTTGAGGTCACGCTCAAGACCAGCTATATTAATAGGCAGAGCATAGTCAACAAGTGCTTTTCTGCGGTCTGATTCTGCCTGTCCGCTTAGAACTGCACCGTATTCATCAAAATAATTCTTTGCGTGTTCGATAATATCCATTCCAAGATATACATCTTCGGGCATTTCAAAATCCATACCCTCACCGCTTAAATCATAGATATACTGAAATAAACCGTCATTATCCGTATATTTTTGAATAGCTGTCATGCCTTTGTCTGAACATAACTGCATATAGCGCAAATCAAGCGACTTGCCGAACTTCTCAATTTGATTGCCAGCGTCATTTACATAAAACTCACGTTCTGCGTGATAGCCTGCCCAATCCAGAACGCTTGCAAGACAGTCACCGATTGCACCACCTCTTGCATTTCCAATGTGCATAGGTCCTGTAGGATTTGCCGAAACAAACTCAACAAGAACACGCTTGCCCTTGCCATAGTCTGTTCTGCCATAGTTTTCTTTTTCAGCAAAAACATTTTCAACTACATCAGCAAACCATTTCTTATTCAAAAAGAAGTTCATGAAGCCTGCTCCTGCAATTTCATAACGCTCAAAAACTGAATTTGTAAGGTCTATTTTTTCGCATATGAGTTCAGCAATTTTTCGTGGTGGCATTCTGAATACTCTTGCACATACCATTGCTGTATTGGCAGCAAAATCGCCATGTGATTTATCAGCCGGAATTTCAACAGTGAAATCGGGCAGAGGTTCGGCAGGTGCTTTTCCCTCTGCAACAAGTTTTCCGATTGCAACAATAATAATTTCTCTTAACTGCAAAGATGCTGATTTTATAAGGTCTGACATGGGAATAATCCTTTCTTTTTTATTAATTTATTTTCATAACTATCTCATTATCTGAAAGATGTGACGAATTAATGTCAAGTGTGTATTTAAGATATAGTTTTCCGCTTTCGGCTATATCATTTTCAATTTTATGTGTGTATATTCCAATCTGCATTGAGCCGTAAGGAGTTTCATATTGACAATAGTGCTTTTTGCCTGTTTCAAGAGAAAGCACTGAATTTGCAGTGCCTTTTCTGACTATTGATGCAGATTCGTTTTTATAGATTGTAATTGTTGTTATACTTCCTTCAAATCCCGTTGTTTCTGTATCTTCATATGAAATAACATAAGATTCTCCAAATTGTGTCAAACTTGCTTTTGTAAGAAGTTCTGTTTCACTTTTTTCATCTTCCTGATACTGAATACTTATAAGGGAAATCATAACATTATTTTTCAAACCAAATTCTCCTTAATATGTCTTTTCGTCGAAATTATCTATAGCTTGTTCAAGAAGTTTATCGATAAAATAAGGCATATTCATTCCGAAATGATTCATAAGTTTTGGATATACGCTGTTAAGTCTTAATCCGGGAGCTGTACCTATTTTGTTGAGAAAAAGAGTTCCATCATTCTGCAAAAAGAAATCAACTCTTGCAATACCTTTACAGCCTAATGCTTTAAATGCTTTTACTGCCGTTTCACGTATAGTATTTTGCATTTCAGCAGGCAAATCAGCAGGGATTTTCAGGTCGTCTCCTGAACTTTTGCGCACCTCTATCGGATTGTATTCCCTGTCTGTTGAGAGAATTTCACCTACACAAGATGCAAACGGCGAATCATACCCGAATACGGCAACTTCTAATTTTCTGCCATCTACAAATTTTTCAACAACAACTTTATTATCATTCGAAAATGCGATTTTTACAGCTGTCACAAGTTCACTCAAATTATGTGCCGTGCTTGTTCCTGCACTGCAACCACTGTTTGCAGGCTTTACAGCAAGCGGAAAATCAAGACTTTCTGCAATCTCAACACATTTTTCGTCAATTCTATTCAAATCCCTTTGAGTGAGAAGTCGCCATTCTGCCGTTTTTATGCCATAATCGTCAAGAATCATATGTGTGTGTGATTTATCCATACATGATGCAGATGCAAGAAGCCCGCTTCCTACATATGGTATGCCGGACATATCAAGCAAGCCTTGTATTGTACCGTCTGCACCTTTTTTTCCGTGCAGAACAGGAAATATTACATCAAATCTTCTGATTGTTGCCTCACCGTTTTCAAGTGTGATAAATCCTCTGTGCAAGGGGTCGGGCGAAAGAATTGCTGAAATGCAGTCGGGATTAAATTCCCATGAACCGTCTGCAATTTCATCAACATCACCCTGAAAGCAAAGCCAGCGTCCTTTTTTTGTTATTCCGATTGGTGTAACATCGTATTTGTCGGCTGGAATATTACGGATAACTTCTGATGCAGAAGCAAGTGACAAGTCGTGTTCTTGAGAAGTTCCGCCGAATATTACAGCAGTTTTGATTTTTGCCATTATTTTCTCCTTATTGATAAAACAAAATATT
>CAMWKY010000288.1 GCA_947174965.1 uncultured Ruminococcus sp.
GTATACATATTCTTGTCACATTGTGAAATTATAGCTTTTATATCGTTGCAGTTGTTTTCATCATAAACAGCAAATCCGCAGGCAACTGCAAAAGGATAACCCTTGTCGTTTTTAGCTTCTTCTGTTATTGCATTTCTGATTTTTTCGTCAATCGGCAATTTTGATATGCAGACAAATTCATCTCCGCCTGTTCTGTAGACTTTGCAGTCTGTTCCCGTTGCATCTGAAAGCATCTTTGCACATCTTGTAATAACTTCGTCGCCTTTTTCGTGACCGTGATTGTCATTTATGTATTTAAGGAAATTGACATCACAAAGCGCATAATAAAGCGACTTGCATTGCTCAATATCATTTTCAAGTTCCTCAATTTTCTTTTCATATGAGTTTCTGTTGAGTACTTTTGTCATAGCATCAATAGATACAAGCTTTAATGCAGTTTTGTTTTTCATGATACGCTTTACTATAAAATATATAATAAATGCAATAACAACAGCAATAGCAGCTATTATCAAAAGTTTCAGCATCAAATTTTTTCGCTGATTTTCAAGCATTATCCTGCCGTCTGTAATCTGAACTGTATCAACATAAAAAGACATAGTATCATTATCTGTAAGTTCCTGACCTTCCTCTAAATTCGCTGTCTGAACATAGATAGAGATATTTTCTGCTTCTTCAGGGACTGTATAATATCCATCAAGCATTGTCCACTTGCCTTTTTTTGCTTCTTTTTCAGCAATAAGATTATAACTATCTGCTCCATTTATTGTATATTGTACTTCGAGACGGAAGACATGGGCATCTTCATATTCCTCTCCGTTATACATAACGTTTGCAGAATAATGATAGCTTTGATTTTTGGATATTTTGTTTGAGACGTTAAGCGTAGGTCCGTTCCATGTAGCAGTTCTTCCCGTTACATATATTGAGTGTGTTCCGGTATTGCTGTATTCGTCAGTATGGATAATCTTGACACCGCCTCTTGAGTTCCACATTTCAGAATCAGCTTCAAAGTCGTATAAATATTGTTGCTGATAGCTATTTTCAACATTGGAATTATAAGAAGATGAGCCGGCTTTTCCGTTTATTGTAATATCATCTACATAAAAATCGGCGTTTTCATTACTACACTCAAAGTAAATCAGATAACTTACAGCCGTTTCAGGTATAGTAACAGAGTTTTGCAGTTCAACCCATTCTCCCGATGGAACATCTTCACCCTTTATCTGTGCATATGATGCATTTCCTGTTGCATCTAAATATCTTATAGTCCATGACATAGTAAGATTTACACCCTGTTCATGATATACCCAGCCGTCAAAATCGTATGTTTCATTAGGCACAAACAAATCATCACAATTCAATGAAGGACCTTGATAAGTCTGTTTTCTGTTTGATGCCTTGATACTTTTTGTTCCGGTATGTGCAAAACTGTCATTGATTTCCATTGTTCCACCACCGAACATCAACCAGCTTTCAAATTCATCGTTCTCAAAATCGCTTGAAACAATAGCATCTTCTTCCGCATACGCCGTTGAAAATGCAGAGATAAGAGGTGTTGCAGACAAAAATAATGCTGTTGCACAAGTAATTACAGATTTCAAATTCATAAATCAATCACCCACTATTAAAATAAAATACGAATCAATATAATTTTATTATATCATCTTTTTTGGAATTTGTCTATAGTTTTTTTGAATTTGCCTGCATTTTTTTATCCATAATAAAACCGCTGTCACGAAAACAGCGGTATATTGATATTAAAACAGCTTTTCAGGGTGCTTTATTTTTCTTGAATACTTTTTCGGCTTTTCAGCAATTCTTGTAACAGGATTAAGACCGTTCCAGTCACGGCGTTTTGCGGAATCAATCTTACTGCGTTCTTTTTTGCTCATTTTTTCGTATGAAACAAATTTCTGCATCATTCTTCACCTGCTTTGAAATTGTAAATCGGCTTGATAATGTCATTGATTTCAACAGTATCGCCAATATTGCTGATAATATCATCAATCGGCTTGTAAACCATAGGACATTCATCAAGAGTTGCCGAACTTACAGAAGTAGTATATATGCCGTTCATCTGCTTTTTGAACTCTGAAACAGTGAATGTTTCTTTTGCCTTTGAGCGTGACATCAGGCGACCTGCTCCGTGAGGTGCGGAGAAATTCCAGTCGGGATTGCCCTTGCCTGTGCAGACAAGACTGCCGTCCCTCATATTGATAGGAATAAGAAGTTTTTCGCCAGCTTGTGCGGACACTGCACCTTTGCGAAGAATCATATTTTCAGTATCAATATAATTGTGGATTGTTGTAAACTCCTCAACAACGTGAACACCCATACCCTTGATAATTTCATTCATCATTGCTTTGCGGTTAAGCATTGCAAATTCCTGCACAATCTTCATATCATGAATATACTGCTTAAAAAGTTCGCCCTCTGTATACGCAAGATGTTTCGGAACGTCAGTTCTTTTCACGGACGTGAGTTTTTTTAGTTCGGATTCAATCTGCTTATGCTTATTTTCCGCTTTGAGACGTGCAATAAGTTCATCAATATCAGCCTTTGAACACTTGTTAAGTCTGTTATATGCTTCATTCTGATAATATTTAGCCGTTTCCACTCCAAGATGACGTGAGCCTGAATGAATGACAATGTATATTCTGCCGTCACTACCCTTGTCAGCTTCGATAAAGTGATTTCCACCGCCTAATGTGCCTATGCTTTTTTCTGCACGTATCGGGTTGATATGTTCATAGCAATAAAGCTGTGTAAGGTCAATTTGTTCTGCATATCTGTGTGGCTTTTCACGTATATCAAATCCAGACGGGATTTTCTGATAGATAAGCTTGTCAAGTTTCTGCAATTCAATGTGCTTTTCCTTGAGTATTACTGTTTCCATACCACAGCCAATATCTACGCCCACAAGATTAGCCACTGCTTTATCTTTAATTGTCATTGTTGTACCGATTGTACAGCCTGCTCCTGCGTGAACATCAGGCATAATGCGAATTTTTGCGCCCTCACTCATAGGCTGATTGCAAAGGCTGATAATCTGTGCAATTGCGTCCTGTTCGATTGTTTCTGTAAAAACTTTTGCCGAATTATATTTTCCGTTTAAAATAATCATAGTTTTCCTTTCTATCTCACCTGCAAAAAAATGCACCTCTGCCGAAACAGAAGTGCATTATACGCCTATAATTATGCTGTCAAGCGATATATTGCAGGCAAGCCTCATGTCTCATTGTTGTTGTGTATTCTGTTCTGATTGGATTAATAGCTATACGTTTTAACATGATTCTCACCGCCTTTCTTTATTATAATGTATATATTATATCACTATTTCAAGCATTTGTCAAGAGTTTTTTTAAAAATTACAGTATTCTTTGTAAAA
>CAMWKY010000289.1 GCA_947174965.1 uncultured Ruminococcus sp.
CTTGAACATGAACTGGAAAATACTGAACAGGAAATATTTTTCCCTGAATACATAAATATAATAAAAGAAGTTACGGGAATTTCAGAATATTCAAATACAACACTTGCAAATACAAATAAATTCCCCGAAGATTCAGGAGATTGACAATGACAGAAAAAATACTTGCAATTGATGATGATGATGAACTTTATACGCTTTTCGGACAGCTTGACAATAACATCAGGCACATTGAAAAGCAATACAATGTAAGAGTTGTTTTAAGAGACGAAAACATCAAGATTATCGGAAACGAGCCTGAAATTTCAGATGCTTCAAAGGCTTTGCAGGCTCTTGTAAAAATGAGCAGAAACGGTCAGCCCGTAAACAACCAAACTATAAGATATGTTACTTCTATGGTTGCAGACGGTGCGGAGCAGGAACTTGCTGAACTTGGCGGAGACGGTGTATGCCTGACATCATCAGGAAAAATAGTCCGTCCTCGCACTCTAGGACAAAAACGTTATCTTGATGAGATAAAGAATAATACAATTGTTCTTGGAATCGGACCAGCAGGAACTGGAAAAACTTACCTTGCGGTTGCTATGGCTGTCAGGTCTTTCCGTGAGCATAAGGTTAAAAAAATAATCCTTACAAGACCAGCTGTTGAAGCAGGAGAAAAGTTAGGTTTTCTGCCCGGTGATATGCAGGACAAGGTTGACCCTTATCTTCGACCGCTTTATGATGCGCTTTTTGATATGTTCGGTGCAGACAGATTCGGTCAATATATGGAAAAAGGAATTATAGAAGTAGCACCTCTTGCATACATGAGAGGACGAACTCTTGACGAAGCTTTTATAATTCTTGATGAAGCGCAGAATACAACGTCTGAACAGATAAAAATGTTTCTCACACGTCTCGGAAACGAAAGCAGAATGGTTATAACTGGTGATATTACGCAGATTGACTTGCCTGATGCAAGAAAATCGGGACTTGTTGAAGCTATGAATATACTCAAAGGTATTGAGGATATAAGCATTGTCAGATTTTCAGAAAAAGATGTTGTAAGACATAAGCTGGTACAAGATATTATAAAGGCATACGAAAAATTCAATGAAAGGAGTAAAAATCATGCCTAAACTAAAAGTCTATGTAAAAAATAATCAGGTGGAGGTGAAAATTCCAGTAGGAATAAGACTTCTCATAAGAAGATGCTGTCAGGCAGTTCTGACAACTGAAAATTTCGGCAGAGATGCAGAGGTAAGTGTTTCTTTTGTAAGTAATGCTGAAATAAAGAAGCTTAATAAAGAATACAGAAACAAGGACAGCGTTACAGATGTTCTCTCATTTCCTCTCACAAGTGAGGACGGTACAGTTGAAATAAATCCTGAAACAAATGCTGTTCTGCTTGGTGATATTGTTATTTCACTTGAAACAGCTGTAAAGCAGGCTAGAAATTACGGACATTCCCTTGAACGTGAAGTGGGTTTTCTTACAGTTCATTCAATGCTCCATCTTCTTGGCTACGACCATGAAACAAATCAGCTTGACCAGCGTATCATGCGTGAAAAAGAGGAGTCAGTACTTGAAAAGCTTGGCATATCAAGAGATGTTACTTTTGTAATTCAGGGGGATAAGTGATGCCGAAAACAGCTTTTATAACGATTGCAGGAAATACAAATGCAGGAAAATCATCACTTCTTAATGCAATAGTCGGCGAAAAAATAGCATCTGTAAGCAGTAAACCGCAGACAACACGTACAAGAATCACTGGCATACGCAATATTGATGATGTTCAGCTTGTTTTCTTTGATACTCCCGGACTTCACAAGCCTGTCAATAAATTAAGCGAACATATGCTCAATACCGTAAAAGAATCCGTAAGCGATATTGATGCAGTTGTGTTTGTTCATGACTGCACTAAAAAAACAAATGAGCAGGAAATAAATCTGCTTAAATCGCTTAATAAGTCGAAAATGTCTGTTATACTTGTGCTGAATAAGATTGACCTGATAAGAAATAAGGAAGATATTGCTGTTTCTATTGCGGAATTTTCTGCAAAGGCAGATTTTGATGCAATAATACCAATAAGCATAAAGGAAAACAACGGCATTGATATTGTTATTGATGAAATTATGTCATTTGCGGAAGAATCCGTGCATTATTTTCCTGATGACATGATTACAGACCAGCCCGAAAAGGTACTGGCAGGAGAGATGATAAGGGAAAAACTTCTTGAACTGCTCAAAGATGAAGTACCGCACGGAATAGCAGTTGGTGTTGAACAGATGTCAGAACGTGATGATAAGGATATTCTGGATATTTCAGCAGTTATTTACTGCGAAAGAGAATCGCACAAGGGTATTATCATAGGCAAGGGCGGAGCTATGCTCAAAAAAGCATCTACTTCTGCACGTATTGAACTTGAGGACTTTTTTCAGATTAAAGTGAATCTGAAATGCTGGGTGAAAGTGAAGGAGGACTGGCGAAACCGTGAGGGACTAATCCGCAGTTTTGGTCTTTCTGAACAATAATCCATACAGAATATAACACATATATTTTTTTTCGCACGACAGATAATATGTTATGCGGAGGTGTAGAAATGGATACTGAACAGTTATGGAATAAATTCACTCAAAGCGGAAGAATAGACGACTATATCAAATATATTACTCAAAAAGGATTATACAATGACGACAGTAGAAGGAATCGTACTGAAAGAACGAATATTCGGTGAACAGGATAAGTTTATAGATATTCTCACAAGAGACAGGGGAGTTATTGAACTGCCTGTAAAGAGTGCAAGAAAAGTGAACGGCAAGTCTTCGTCCGCAACACAACTTTTTGCATACTCACGCTTCTGCTATGAAAAGAGAAAAAACAGGCTCTGGCTTAACAGCGTAGAGCCTATACATATTTTCTACGACTTACGCAGTTCACTGTCTGCAATATCGCTTGCAAGTTATTTTTCAGAAGTTGTACGTTCATGTGTACCCGAAATGACAAACAGCGAAAACATTTTACGGCTTTTTCTTAATACACTCCATTTTCTTGGAAAAAATCAGCATGACGAAAAACTGCTGAAAAGTATATTTGAACTGCGCCTGATGAGTGAAATCGGGTTTATGCCTGATGTACTCGGCTGTCATGAGTGCGGAAGCTTTGAGCCTGATGAACTGTATTTTTCAATAAAAGAGGGCTGTTTTTATTGTGCGGAATGCTATGATAATCATGATGACAGTGCTTTCAAGATGAATCTGTCTGCGCTTTCTGCTTTACGGCATATAGTTCTTGCTGATTTCAATAAGCTGTATAATTTTCGTTTATCAGAAAATTTACTTAAACAGCTTTCGGCATTTACCGAAAGTTACTTAATATCACATCTTGAAAGAAATTTCAAT
>CAMWKY010000290.1 GCA_947174965.1 uncultured Ruminococcus sp.
ATATTAAGTTCTGTTTCTGTAAGAACAGATGCTGTTTTTTTCTTGTTATCACCTTTTTCAGCGAAAAAATCGATGATTCTCTGAGACGAAATATTCAAGTCTTTCGCCATATCAATTAACTTTATCTTTTTTGCCATAGGCTGAAATACCTCCATTAAGTCACGCTGTATAATATACAGCTTTGGTTTATATCCATTTATGCAGACACCTGAAATCAGGTGTCATTTTCTATTTTCAAGAAACCTTGTGCAAAGCCTTTGTCACATATAGCAATAACAGCTGTTTCTTTTCCGCAAAGTCTGCCTGTTTCAGATTTTTCAAGTTCTGTAACAATAACATCTACGTTATTTTTTTCACATATAAAGCGAACTTCTTTAAGTGTTTTCAGAGAAATATCGCAGGCTGTCAATATACAATATGCCTTTTTATTTATAACTGCGTCTTTCACACTGTCAAAACCCTTTACAGCTTTTCCTGCCTTGATACATATTGTAAGAAGATTAGCTGTTTTCTGTTTCTTTTTTGAGTTCAACCATCATCACCTCATAAACGCTGTCTTCTATCCTGCATGAGAATGATTTTTCAAATCTTCTTGCTTTTCTTGCCTTATTGAAACACTCTACATTTCGGCATATATAAGAACCTCTGCCGTTTTTCTTTCCTGTAAAATCAAGACTTATTTCACCCTCCGGCGACTTTACAACTCTCATAAGTTCCTTTTTTGGCTTGTTTTCATTACAGCCAAGACACATTCTCATTGGTATCTTTACAGACTTCATAAATCATTCCTCTGCCTTATCAGCAGTTTCTTCAGCAACTGTTTCATCAGGTAAAACAGCTTCATCAACAGCTTTTTCAGATACTTCTGTATTTTCTTCCGAGCTGATATTGATTTCCTCTACAACTGATTCATCTTCGGCAGACTTTTCAACAGCAGGTACAACAAAATCCTCACTTAATTCAGGAGCTGTTTCACCGGTAGCTGTATTTAACTGCGGTTTTATATCAATTTTATATCCAGTGAGCTTTGCTGCAAGCTTTGCATTTTGTCCCTTGTTTCCTATTGCAAGTGAAAGCTGATTATTCGGCACAATAACAGTACACATTTTTTCTTCTTCTGATACTATAATAGTTTTCAGTACTTCAGCAGGTGCAAGAGCCTTTGTAATAAATTCCTCCGGCTTTTCGCTCCATGAAATAATGTCAATCTTTTCGCCGTTGAGTTCCTTTACAACAGCATTGATTCTTGCCATTTTTGTACCGATACAAGCACCGACAGCATCAACATCAGGGTCTTTTGACCATACAGCAATCTTTGTTCTTGAACCTGCCTCACGTGAAATCGACTTCACCTCAACTATACCCTCATAAATTTCAGGAACTTCAATTTCAAAAAGTCGCTTTACAAGGTCTTTGTGTGTACGTGAAATCTTTACAATAGGCTTTTTGCTCTTTCCGCCTATGCCTGTAATATATACCTTTATCTGACTTCCCTCTTTGAAAGTTTCGCCCTCAATCTGTTCAGCCTTAAAGAGATAAAGTTCTGTTCCGTCATAGTCAACCGTAACAGTTCCCCTGCCCGGCTCAACCTGCGAAACTTTTACAGTAATACAGTCATGCTCTTTTTTCTCAAACTTATTAAGTATCTGATTTCTGTTTATCTCTCTCAAATCGCCCTTTATAGACTGTTTTGCAGAAAGGGCAGCCATTCTTCCGAACTTTGAAATATCAATCTCTTTGAGGATAGTTCCGCCCACTACAGCATTTTCATCAATAAGCTTTGCCTGTTCGATATTGATTTCATTTTCATCAATAGGCTCATCATCAATAATTTCCTGCACAATATACATAGCGAACTTTTTAGAATCAGGGTCTATCTCAACTCTTATTCTGTCCTCACTATGCGGATAAGCTTTTTTTGCAGCTTTAAGCATTGCTGATTTTACCTTTTCAATAAGCTGTTCTGTTCCGACACTGTTCTCCTCACCAAGTTCATGCAATGCCTTGAAAAAGTTTTCCATGTTAAATTCCTCCAAAAATTATATTTAACTTTTTAATTATTCAAACTCAAACCAAAGTTTAACAAATGCCACATCTGAAAGCGAATATACTTTCTCCTCATTGTTTTCATCATAGACAACAATCTGATTTTTGTCTGCACCTTTAAGGTAAGCACATATTTCCTTTTCTCCGTCAATATTTCTGATAAAGCGTATTCTCACCTTATCGCCCTCACATACTTCAAAATGGTCTTCTTTGAGAAGTTCACGTTCAAGACCAGCCGAGCCCACTTCCAAAGTATAGCTTTGAGGAATAGGGTCTGTTTCATCAAGAATTTTATTGACCGGTTCAGTAACTGTTTCACAGTCTTCAATTGTAATTCCCTCGTCACAATCAATAAAAATTCTTAGATACCATGATGCACCCTCTTTAACATAGCTTACGTCCCACAGATAATAACCGAGTTCATCTGTAATAGGCTTTACAAGGTCATAGACTTTCTGCTCTGTACTGCCGAATTTTTTAAGTTTCAAAAAAGAATCCTCCTTTCATTGATTTCATAGTTTGATTACAAACATAAAGACCGGAAGTTTCCGGTCTTTAGCTTAAACTATCATCATATAGTATTATAACACATTAAATCTGAAAAATCAAGTCTTTTTAAATATTTTTTTCAAAAATTTTTTCAGAATATATTTTCATCATCAATACTTCCTGTATATCCATAAACAGGGGTTGTAGGAGTATCAATAACAGGCGCATAATTTCCGCTGTCTGTTGTTGTTGAGTCGATAGTTGCATTATTAGGTGTAACCACAGCATTATCCGCAACAGACACCTTTATTTCAATCTCCACACCAGGATTATTGTCAAAACTTAAAATAATAAAAGTTTCGCCCTTTGATACACCTGTAACATATCCATATTGGTCAACAGTTGCGATTGATTCGTCCATAGACTTCCATACTTCATTTGCTTCTGTCGAATTATCGGGGTATGTCTGAATAATCGAAACATTTCTTTCACCGACATTAATAAAGAGTTCTCTTGTTGAAAGCTGAACTTTTGCGGAAAGCGGATTTGTCGTTGTAACTGTAGTAGTCACTGTTGTGGTTGTTGAAATGGTAGTTGTAGTTGCTGAAGTGGTTATTGAATTGTTTGTTGTGCTTGATTCGTCATCGTCTGAAGGTTCTTTTGAACAGCTTTTTGCGATGATAATGAAAAAAATCAAAACAATCAATGCTACAATAGCAAGTGCAGAAAGTCTTCTTTGTCTCAGGACTTTTTTACTTACTTTTTTTTTCGGTGCAGTTTTTTGCTCTGAATTGTTATTATCCATGTTTATTTCCTTTCTTATATACGTAATATGTAGTAT
>CAMWKY010000291.1 GCA_947174965.1 uncultured Ruminococcus sp.
GTGAAGAAGCGGAATACAGAATGATGATCTCTCAGCAGAACACTGATGAAGTGTACGCTGTAACGGAAATGACGGTCAGAGAACTTGTGACAGAATGGCTTTATGTGCAGTCTGCACGACTAAAGGAATCGACAGCAGCTAACTACCGTATGAAAGCTGAAAGACATATTATTCCTGCTTTTGGCAATATTCAGTGCTGTCTGCTGAAAGCAAAAGATGTGTATGCTTTTGTTAAGAGAAAGCTGAAAGACGGCTTATCCGCACGTTATCTTACAGATATTATCGTGCTGTTAAAATCGGTTTTTCGCTATGCCAGCCGTGAGTATCACATCAAAAATGTGCTTGACGGTATCGTTATGCCGAAGCGGAGTAAAGCTGAGATCAATATCTTGTCTAAAGCACAGCAGGCAAAACTTGAGCGTTTTATCAGCAATCATGAAAACCTCGGAACACTGGGCGTTTCGCTTTCTATGTATATGGGACTGCGTGTTGGTGAGATCTGCGCCCTGCAATGGGAGGATATAGACCTTGAAAAACGGACTTTGAACGTCAGAAAAACGATACAAAGGGTACAGTGCTTCACAGGTGATAAAAAAACCAGACTAACGATCACAGAGCCAAAAAGCAACTGTTCTAAGCGTGAAATTCCTATCCCTGAGTGCCTTGTTCCTATGCTGAACAAGTTCAAAAACAGAAGCAAGGTTTATGTTGTATCAGGAACAAGAAAGCCGATAGAACCTCGCACAATGCAGTACCGCTTTGCTAAATTGCTGAATAACGCAGAATTACCGTCAGTTCACTTTCACAGCCTTCGCCATTTATTTGCAACAAACTGTATAAAGTTAGGTTTTGACGTAAAAACATTGTCTGAAATATTAGGTCACAGCTCAATTGAAATTACCATGAATCTTTATGTGCATTCCGATATGGAGCGTAAACGTGCCTGCATGAGCCTTCTATCACAGGCTGCGTAACGTCATATGT
Source organism: uncultured Ruminococcus sp. (assembly GCA_947174965.1). Classification (GTDB taxonomy): domain Bacteria; phylum Bacillota; class Clostridia; order Oscillospirales; family Ruminococcaceae; genus Ruminococcus. Next base: position 985 of record CAMWKY010000291.1, read on the forward strand.
TCGTATTTGGAACGTCACTGAGCATCTTGAAAACTGAATAATATGGGGAAAAATCTTGCTTTTGTCTCCAAATATCTAATTTTGCGAAAAGTCAAAACATATTCATTGCATACATTATCTTCATGAATTATTGCGATTATACATACTTTAAACGTTGTACTCAGACGGTAACAGGAGGTGTTTGTACTAAGAATATGACAAGAAAAGAATCTAATGAAAGACTTTTTTACCGATGTGAGAAACGTTCACCCGGACTTAAACCTGTTATTGACTTCATCAAGGAGAAATCTGATATTGACATAAAAGAACGAAAACGGCTATATACCGAGTTTTCAAGTGGAAATATAATTGCTAAACAGCGGTTTATAGAATACTTTATGAGAAATGCACTTCAATTAGCGTATCTCTTTTCGATCAGGACAGGCATTGAATTAGATGAGTTGTTTTCAGTAGCCTATGAAATAGAAGTAGATACAATCGAAAAATTCACTTTCAGATTTGAAAAATACCTCTATTTATGCGTATGCAATCATATATTTAGAGGCTTGGTTAAATATACGAAGGAATTTAATAAAAGCGTTCCATTGGAGTATGTTAGTAATTGGAGATATGACGGTGAAAGTGCTATAATAGAGTATGTACATAATAAGTCTTTGATTGAATATGTTGAAAAAACGGAAGTCCTTAGCTACGAAGAACGTACTTTGGTTATGGAACACCTCGGCTTGTCGGGGAAAGGTAAAAAAGCATTAGCAAATATAGGAAAAGAACTTAATATAAAGGGATACCATAAACCTTATAGAAGATATATGAGAGGATTGAAAAAATTGGCTAAATTAGAGGTTTTTCAAGAACTGCATAAAGAAGCACAGCAGCCTGTAACTGCTTGCGCCAACAATAATACACCAGCAGAAACAGTCATGAAACTACAGTTCTACGGTATGGAATTTGATTTAGAGGAAATCCGAAAAACGGTAGAGGCGGACTGTAAAGCAAAGAATCATGTACCGATCACATCTCTCACAATCTATGTTAAGGCAGAGGACAAGGCGGCTTATTATGTTGCCAATAATACAATAACTGATAAGATAGCCCTTTAAGGCTGTCTCCTAAAAAAGTGTGATAGATTTTAGCTTGCACACTTTCTTGTTCCTCGGAGTAGGCGGCGTCAAAACGCTTATTGATTTGAATGTATACTTGATATAAAATGGAGGAATGTTCATGAGAAAATCAGCTTGTTTCACAGGACACAGAAGTTTTACAGGCGATACAACAAATTTAGAAGCACGCTTGTATGACATACTGGAACGTGCGATCAACAAAGAGAGTGTTAAGGACTTTTACGTTGGCGGTGCTGTAGGGTGGGACGAATTGGCTGCCCAGACTGTCCTGAAACTGCGTGAAATCTATCCGCAGATCGAGCTGCACTTGATTTTACCATGCTCCAATGAGGAACAGTCAGCGAAATAGAAAACTGAATTTTACCGCATTATCGCTCTTGCTGATACGGTGGAGTATACATCGGAGCATTATTATAACGGCTGTATGAAAGTACGAAATGCTCGTCTTGTAGAACTTGCTGACTTTTGTTTCTGCTTTTGGGATACGAACAGACAGAAAAGCGGAACAGCACAGACTGTTAGAATGGCTCAAAGAAAGAAGATTATGATCATTAACTTCTTTAGGACGATTTGAAAGAAAAATTCATGAGGTGAAAATATGAACTGTACAATAATATCAAGCAAGGCTGAATTACGGCTTGAATGCAAAAATGAAAATGAGCAGCCTTATCATGGCATTAAGTTAGAACTGTATCAGATTATTATGCAGTTGTACCAGAAAGGTTATGATACATTTTATGTAAACGGTGAGTATGGTATACCACTATGGACGGCAGAGATTATCTGTAGGCTGAAATCTTCTTATGATATAACGCTCAATATTGCTATTCTATATGAAGAACAGTCAACGAATTGGGTAGAGGAATTCCGTGACCGTTACTATCAAATTCAATTGCTTGCTGATAGCGTAACACTTGTGAATACACAATATACCTCCGAATGCTATCAGGAAGCTGATGACTATATGATTCAAAACAGCGATCTTCTGTATGTATTTGGCACAAAACAAGATTGTATGGATACTGTAGATATGGCGAAAGAGCTGGGAATTAAAATACTTTACATCTGAGAACAATATTTTATCGAACGACTTGTCTGTGGGGTTTAACTTTGAACCCACTTCAAAGTTGGTGAATTGAATAATTGATTGTCAAGAAGCAATAAATTATTTTATTATGGAAAATACGCAGAAAATGAAACATCTCAATCGGTATATAAATATATATTACTACACGGTTGGCA
>CAMWKY010000292.1 GCA_947174965.1 uncultured Ruminococcus sp.
CACAAAAAAATAAAAACAGGGTTGACCAAAATTTATTATTGATGTATTATATACTTGAAAGAATGGAGCAGGTAATATAAAATTCATTATCTCTCCACAATTAATTGAGGTGAATTTTAAATGATAAGAAAATTTTTATCTGTATTATCTGCAATTGTACTTTCTTCAGCTGTACTGACAGCTGTTCCGCAAGATTTTACAGCAATGAAAGCATCAGCAGCAGAAACAGTGGCTAACCCTGTTATATGGTCTGATGTTCCTGACTGCGACGTAATAAGAGTTGATGACACATACTATATGATAAGTACAACAATGTTTTTCAGTCCAGGAGCACCAATCATGAAATCAAAAGACCTTGTTTCATGGGAAATATGCTCATATGTTTATGACACACTGGCTGACGGTGATGTGCAGAATCTCAAAAACGGAAAACACGACTACTCTCACGGACAATGGGCGGCAAGTCTCCGCTATCATGACGGTAATTTCTATGTATTTTTCGGAAGCTATGGCACAGGAAAATCATACATATACAAAACAGATGACATTGAAAATGGCAAATGGACACGTTCTGAGATAAACGGAATGTATCATGATGCCTCAATTCTCTTTGATGATGACGGTCGCAATTATCTTGTATACGGCGGTGGCGGTGAAATCAAAATAAAAGAGTTCAACGCTGAAATGACTGATTTCAAGTGGGGCGGTGTCGATAAAACTTTATTCAAAACAGGTCTTGACGGTCTTGCAGGTGAAGGTTCACACATTCAGAAAATCGGCGATTATTACTATGTCTTTATTATTGCATGGCCAAGCGGAAGCGGACGTATTGAATTATGCTACCGCAGTAAAGAACTTACAGGCACATATGAGGGAAAAACTGTCCTCAATTCAGGTCTGGGAACATACGGTTCAGGTGTCGCACAAGGCGGTATTGTTGACACTCCTGACGGCAAGTGGTACGGAATGCTTTTTCAGGACCACGGTTCAGTCGGCAGAATACCTGTTCTTGTACCTGTAACATGGGTTGACGGCTATCCTATGATGGGAGTAAACGGCAAAGCTCCTGTCACTTTTGAAGTTGAGGACGGCTATACAGGTACACAGCTTGCAAAAGATGACAGTTTCAGCTACAGTTCAAATAAGCTTGCTCTTGAATGGCAGTGGAATCATAATCCCGACAATACAGCGTGGTCTGTGACAGAACGTGAGGGCTGGCTAAGACTTAAAAATAAAACTCTTGCAACAAATATTCTCAACGCAAGAAATACTCTGACCCAAAGAACAGAAGGTCCAGCTTGTTCAAGTGTGATAAAACTTGATACATCAGGAATGAATACAGGAGACTATGCAGGACTTTCAGCATTCCAGTTCAAATATGGAAATGTCGGTGTATATGTTGCAGATGACGGCTCACGCAAAGTCTATATGTCTGAAAACGGCGGTTATTCAGGAAATTCTGCTGTAACTGACAGTTACGACAAAATTATTGAAGAAGTTCCGCTTAATGAAAAAGAAGTATACCTGAAAGCTGAATTTACTTTCAATACTGTTGACGAAAATATGAATTTATCAAATAATATTGATAAGGTGAAATTTTTCTATTCACTCGACGGCAACAACTGGACACGTATCGGAAACGAACTTAATATGTCATATGATTTAAAGCTTTTTACAGGCTACAGAAGCGGCATCTACAGCTATGGTACAAAAAATCTCAACGGATATGCTGATATAGATTTCTTCGATTATGAACGTTCAGCATGGAATGAGGCAACATCTTTCTCACCCAATGACTTCGGCTGGTGGTATAACTGCACTTTCAGTGACGGTACTCAGAACTGGACAAACAGAGGCGGCAACAAAGTTGAACAGACTGATAAGGAATGCTATACAACATGGGACAATTCATCTCTTTATGTATATGACAGAACTTCTGCATGGCAAGGTGCGGCATACTCCCTCAAGCCTGAAATTTTCAAATCTGGTGAATCATACAGCTTTTCTGCTCATGTAAAACAAAACTCAGGTGAAAATGTTAAATTTATGATGAAAATTGAGTATACTGATTCTGACGGTGAAGCAGCTTACGATGAAGTTACAAGCGTTACTGCTCCTGACGGTACATGGGCACAGTTAGCAAATTCAAGCTATACAATTCCAGAAGGTGCAAAAAATGTCCGCTTATATATTGAAACTGAAGATTCACTTACTGATTTTTATGTTGATGAATGTATCGGTGCAGTTGGCGGAACAGGAATTGCAGGTGAAGGACAACCCGATATAAATGAAATTATTCTCGGTGATATAAACTCTGACGGCAGAATAGATGTGTTTGATATGATAAACGCAAGAAAGTGCTACACAGGAGAAGTTGAAGATGCTGATATGATAAAATCTGCTGATATTGACAAAAACGGTAGTGTTGAAATAAATGACCTCGTTATGCTTCAAAAATATATACTTGGTATTATAAAATATTTTCCGGCAGGTGAATAAACAAAAAAATTAAATTTCCCCACCTTCTCAGGTGGACACTTGCGCACAGTAAGGAAAGGGAATTTTGTATGGGTGGCTGTCCGCTTGTCCCTGATGTTGCTTTATGTCAGAACATACACAAAAAACAACTATATAAGTAAAATAGAGGTTTTTAAAATTAAAATACGTACAGATTTTGTGACAAATTCGAGCAGTTCAAGTTTCGTGACATACACTCTCAGAGACTCTGAGTTCTTGTTATTTTTTCTAATTATCTCTATGCAATAGTTTCTGACGGATACAGCAAAGAAGAACAGGAAAAAGATATTAGTACAGCAATCAATGATTTTATAGAGTATATTTCATATTTTCTACCGTTGGAGGAAATATATTTTGAGTTGGCGGAAATAGGTGAAGGAGACAACTTTGAAGAAAAACTTCATGAACTTTTTAATAAAGAACTCGCTGAAGGTAAAGTAGAATGTGATGTATATATGGGATGTACAGACTAAAACAGAATATCAACGCAAAATCTTTGATGTTTCCGTGCAGGAGAACATTGAATAAAACGGAGATTTTAAAATGCAAATTGTAACGGCTCACGCAAAATGTGAAAAAGTTCCTTAGTCTGCAAAATTCAAAATGCCAAATTAAAGCCATTCCTAACATTAGGCTAAGGAACCAAAATGTAAAAAATATAAGACTAAGGAACCGATTTTATTGGGTTAGTTCCTTAGTCTTATTTTTGTATAATAATTTAACTTATATTTTTTATTATCATGAAGTACAACCGTTAAATTTATAAACTTTATCTTTATCAAAGATGTCTGAGATTTGAAGTGATTAAATTATGTGAGATATAGT
>CAMWKY010000293.1 GCA_947174965.1 uncultured Ruminococcus sp.
ATATTATTTTAACACTCCTGAAATAGTGGAAAAAAATGGAAAAAAGTAAGTTTTTGGCTATATATAGCGGAAAATATGAGTGGAAAAAAACATGGAAAAAAGTACTTATTTCCGGGAAAAAAGGTCACCATAACTGCATCAATGCTTTTTTAGTCCCGACTTTATACCCTGCATTATAATATCCTTTGCCCTGACTGCACCGTCTTTTGACATTGGCGGAGTATCAGGCAAGGGGTATTCCATTCCCATTTCAGCATACTTTATTCTTGCCATGTCATGATAAGGCAGAACATCAAGTGCTTTCAGATTTTTCAGCCGTGAGATAAATTCACCCAAACGAAACAAATCCCCCTCCGAATCCGTTATATCAGGCACTGCAACATGACGAATCCACAACGGAATATTCAGTTCTTTCAGATGTTCGGCAAAAGCAAGTATATTTTCATTGCCTGCTCCTGTTAGTTTCATGTGTTCACTGCTGTCAATGTGCTTTATATCAAGCATTACAAGGTCGGTATATTTGAGTACATTATCGATTTTTCCGTGATTTTCGGGATTATATACTGCTCCCGACGTGTCAAGGCAGGTGTGTATGCCTTTTTGTTTCGCAAGTGAAAAAAGTTCAGCAAGAAAATCAGGCTGTGCAAGAGGTTCACCGCCTGTTGCAGTAATTCCGCCCGACTTCAGAAACTCCTTGTATGAATCATACTCCCTGATAAGCTCGTCAGCCGAAACCGCCCTGCCATTATGAAAATCCCATGTATCAGGATTGTGACAGTATTTACAGCGTAGCGGACAGCCCTGAAAAAATACCACAAAACGCACTCCCGGACCATCAACCGTACCGAAACTTTCTGTAGAATGGATATAGCCCATCATTTCTGCATCTCCTCTGCACTTTTTATCAATATATCGTGCTTGTTTTCGATTTCCTCATTCATTACCATATCAAGCAGTTTTTTCAGGCATTTTCCTATCTCCTGACCTCTGAATCCGATTGCTGAAATATCATTTCCCCTGACATCAAGCTGTGCCAGCGACATACAACAGTTATCTGCAATAAGTTTTCGTGCAGTCTCTGCAATTCTGTCAATTTTATTGTTTTCATCAAGTACGAAGTCATTTTTTGCCGAATTGTCAGCTTTTTTCAGTTCAAGCAGTAAAAAAAATCTCTCCGCACCGATTTCAGAAATCATATGTTTTATTTGATTTTTCGGCATGGTATCACTGCCGGAGCTTGTGAAATCAAATATATCACCGTGATTTGCGATAATCGTGTAAACTGTATCAATAGTCTTGTTGTCGAATTTCAATCTCTGCATAATCTTGTAAGCCATATCTGCGCTGACTTGTGCGTGACCGCTGAAATGACCCTTGCCGTTTTTGTCGAGACGGAACGTTGCGGGCTTGCCAATATCATGAAAAAGCAACGCTGTACGAAGTATATCGCAGTTCGGATTGTCAACAGAAATACTTCCTGTTGCCCTTGATATATGCTCATATACGTCATATTTATGGTACTTTGAATACTGCTCAAAGCAGAAACACTCTCTCATTTCAGGAATAATCTGTGCTATAATTTCACGGTATTTCAGCATAACATCTACAACATTTCCACCACACAAAATCTTTACAAGTTCAGTTCTTATGCGTTCGGCAGAAACAAAATCAAGCCGTTTTTTCAGCTTTAATGCTGATTCTGCTGTTTTTTCCTCAATGTCAAATCCTAGTACAGAAGAAAAACGTACTGCTCTTAAAATACGCAGGGCATCTTCTGTAAAACGCTTGTCGGGATTGCCTACACAGCGGATAATATGCTTGTCTATATCGGATTTGCCGTTATAATAGTCATAAACAGTGCCTTTTCTGTCCATAGCCATAGCGTTTACAGTGAAATCACGTCTTGCCAAATCTTCTTTCAATGATGATGTAAATGCAACACTGTCAGGTCGTCTGCTGTCGCTGTATTCACCGTCAACACGGAATGTTGTAACTTCAAATGTTTCTCCGTTGTGCATTACCGTGACAGTGCCATGCTTCAATCCCGTCAGGATAATCCTTTTATCTTCAAACACCTGCATAATCTGTTCAGGCAGTGCATTTGTGGTAATATCAAAATCATCAGGTACTTTCCCGAGACACATATCACGCACACAACCTCCGACAATATACGCTTCAAATCCTGCTTTTTCAAGTTCCGACAGTATATATATATAGTTCTTTTCCAATATTTTCACTCCTTTTTTTAATTATAATTTCTTTTGCCGGATTTGTCAAGTTTTTCACATAAAAAAGACCGCTTGCTGTTGAAAAGTAAGCGGTTTTTCGGTATTATTCAAATATTGTTGTTATCTCTCTGCCCGAATTTTCGGGAGCGTATTCCCATTTGTCAATATGTTCTGCATCAGTGAAATATCTGAAATCGTGATTCACTTCACATTCCTCACATATATCTACAATAACAAGCTTCACTTTCATTTTTTCGGGGATTATAGCCTTTATGTATACGCTGACATTCTGCCCTGCCTGAACGTCGTCCCTTAATTCTGCAAGTCCTGCAAGATTCGGCGCAAGTTCAACGAATACACCATAATTTTCAACTGAACGGACAATGCCTGAAACTGTTTCTCCCGCCTTGAAATCGGACGTATTTTCCTCCCATGTTCCAAGCAGTTCCTTGTGTGTGAGACAGATTCTTGAGCCGTCACGTGAACGCACAACAGCTTTTATAAACTGACCTGTTCTGAAACGGTCGGACGGGTGTGAAATTCTCGAAACGGAAATTGCGTCAATAGGAATGAGAGACGGTACGCCACAACCAATATCTACAAAACAGCCGAACTGTTCAAGATGTGTCACTTTTGCTTCAATTACGTCTCCGACAGCAAGCTTATCAGAGTATTCAGAGATAAACTCTCTTTGAGCATCTGCACGTGAAAGCTCCGCAGTTATTTTTCCGTTGTCTGAACTGATATTCATAACCTTAAAACATACAACCTTGTTTACACGTGAAATCAATGCTATATCACGGGTTTTGCCCTCTGATATGCCGATTGCGCCCTGTTCACGTGGGATTATTCCCTCTGCACACGGCAAATCCACAATAAGATTATGCTCGCTGTCGCAAACCGATACTCTTGCTTCAAGAATTATGCCTTTTTCCATAGCTTCGGCAAGTCCGTCTGCGGTTGAAATATACTTCTGATTTTCTGCTGTCTTGAATAAACAGCCTTCCGGTCTGTAGTTCATGTTTATACCTCCGTATTTTGTATTGATAATTAATATTTATTATTAAATTACAGAAAATATGCTTAATATAATTATACAATATTTTTCGAAAA
>CAMWKY010000294.1 GCA_947174965.1 uncultured Ruminococcus sp.
AAATAATACAACATCAAATTTACTGCCTTTTTCAGATTCAGTTACAGAAATATCTGTCCATTCTTCTGACGGCAATATCTCAGCAGACTGATTATTTATTCTGACAGTGCCTTTGCCTGCTCCTCTGTATGATATGCCTATTTTATGGGGATTTCCTGAAAAATACCTGAATCTTACAAGAGTTTCTCCACTTATCTCCGCAATGAATCTCTCATTATCCCTATGATTTACATTAGGAAAACTGAAATCAAATATCCTGTTTGAGCCATGTGGCATATTTCCGTTAGTGATATGGCAGGCGATAACAGCAGGATAACGTCCCTCTGCTATGAGTGCGCCGTCATTCAAGCCACAACTTGTAATTTCTGCCTGATTTATACTTCCGTTGTCGTCTATGTAAATCTTCTCCGCACAAGCCTGACGGCTGTAATCGGATTTATGTGTAAGTCTGTGATAGAATACATACCACTGACCATTGATTTCAATAATACTTCCGTGGGTTGTACCTGTCATGTTCATACGGTGATTATCGTCAACACCGTTTACACCTACATCACCATTTGAAACAATAGTTCCTCCATACACAAAATCTTTATCTGGATAATCGCTTGTACAATAGCAGAGTTCATGATTTTTCTGTGATGAATATACAAAATAATACTTATCTCCTACTTTTCGCATGGAACTTGCTTCAAAAAATTCGTGACCTCCGAAATCAACATCATACGGGATAATATGCTTTGCATCTTCTTTCACTGTAAGCATATCATCTTCCAGTACAACCATACAAGCACCATTGACATTATCTTCTGTAGACAGAATTTCTTCTGCCGTCTTGCCAAAACGCTTCATAACTTCTGCAAGCTTTTTTTCGTCATTTTCGAGAATGTCATTGCTTTCATTCATGTACTGCGTGCCGTAATAGATGCGTATTGTGCCGTTGTCGTTGAACGCACACGGGTCAAAACAGACATACTTTTTCATTGGCGTACTGTCAGGATATTGAACATATCCAAGATACTCATATTTTCCAGCAGGTGTATCACATACAGCAACTTTTATTGCACCGCAGTAACCGCCTACACCAAAATCACCCGACAGACAATAGTATAAATAATATCTTCCGTCATTTCCCTGTACAACGTCGGGAGCATACATATATTGCAGTTCCTCGCAGTATTCAGGGTCTTGCTTTGCACTGTATATCACGCCGTCACATCTCCAGTCGGACAAATCACCAACGGGAGCAGAATAGACTGTATAATCACCCATACAGAAAGTGCGACCGCCCTCAAAGTCGTGAGAGCCGTATAAATATACTCTGTCACCGAATATATGCGGTTCGCCGTCGGGAATATATTCATCAAGTGGCAGATACGGATTATAAACTTGTTTTTTCATATTACTTTCTTCCTTTTCATTCAAAATAAGATGGTGGTCCATAAACAACAGACGGTTCATCTTTTATAGGGTCATATTCATCTGTTGCAGGTTCTGTCGTTTCCTCTGTTGTAGTTACTGTTGTTTTCTTTGTTGTAGTTGATGTTGTTGTCTCTGTGGTTGTTTCGGATTCATAAGCTATAGGGGCTTCATATTCTGACTGCATATTGTCATCATACGGATTATATGAACTCTCCGAAGATTCAGAACTGTAATCCGGAGGAGGTCCATATACATTTTGAAATCCGTCTCCGCCAAACAAGTCGCATGATGTCATGCCGACTGCTGACGTAAATGCTAACGCTGTCAATAATGTTTTCTTTGTTTTTTTCATAATATCACCTCAATCAAGCATCAGGTTGTCAAGCTTATCAAGATTATCTGCAAATCCTAAATGCTCATTCTTGTAATTGGAGAGTATAAGCTGAAATTCAGCATTTTTCCTGTTAATGGCATACTGTATAAGCTTATCAATGTTTTCTGCTGTAACATATCCCAATGACAGAATTTTTGTCAGATTTTCAGCATCTTCAATACGTGTAAGAGAATTTACAATTTCTTCCACATTTTCTTTGATATATGCTTTTGCCGTCTCATTTCCATATTCAAATGCAAAAATCAATGCACACGGGATTTTATACGTCATAACTTTAATTTTAGCAAAAAGTCGTTCTTTCTTGTAATCTTCTGCACATATAAAATCAACAAATTCTCCTGCTCCACCTTGTGGATAAATATTGTCTGTCAGAAATTCAGCACTATGCAATGTGATATTGACATTTTCGCCTTTGATTTTAAGGTATTCAAAACGTGTACAGCACAAAAAAACAAATTTATCAGCACCCATAAAATCTGTGGAAATTGTTACTGATACAATTTTTTTACACTGATAAAAAGCAAATGAGCCAATAAAAACACTGCCGTTTCTGAATATCAACGAATTAAGCTCCGAACAGCCCTGAAATGCACGTTCTCCAATTGTTCTGACGTTTTCAGTAATCGTTACTGATACAATACTCCTGCAATCTCTGAATGCGTATTTATCTATATGCGTAACATTATCAGGTATAACAATATCTTTTCTGCCGTCATCAATATATTTTAAAAGTACGCCGTCTCTTATTTCAAATCCCATAAATATACCTCAATCAAGCATCAGGCTGTCAAAATTATCTGCAAAGCCTAAATGCTCATTCTTGTAATTGAAAAGTATAAGTTGAATTTCAGCTTTTCTGCTGTCAATAGCATATTTTATCATTTCGTCAATATTTTCTGCCGTGACATATCCCCTTGACAGAATTTTTGTCAGATTTTCAGTATCTTCAACATCAGTCAGATATTTTACAACATCAACTATATTTTTTTTGATATAAAGATGTGCATTTGTGTTGTCAAGTGCAAAGACAAGATACATAGCAAAAACTATTTTATACTCCCTGACTGCTGTAATTGTAAACAGACGTTCTTTTTCATTCGGGTTTGCGTTCATAAAACGATACGGTTCATAAAGATTTTTTGCATATACTGTTATTGACGATAAATTATCCCTTACTGTCACTTTCTCAAAACTGCAACTTTCAAATGATTTTTCGTCAAAATATTCAATACCTGTAAAAACTGTTATATCTTTTAGATTTTCACAATCTGCAAATGCAAATTTTCCTATACTTTTAACACTTTCAGGAATTTCTATACTTTTCAGACTTTTACACATATTAAATGTAAATTCTTCGATTTTTTCGATACCATCAGGAATATTTACACTGACAAGACTTTTACACCTATTAAATGTAAATTCTTCGATTTTTTCGATACCGTCAGGAATATTTACACTGACAAGA
>CAMWKY010000295.1 GCA_947174965.1 uncultured Ruminococcus sp.
GTGTGAAACATCTGAAACTAAAGAATTAGATAATTTATTAACTCAATATCATGAACAACATTCTTATGAGAAATATGACATTTATTTTGAAAAATATTTAGGAATGGAAGAACTGAAATAAGGGGGAATAAATTATGTCCTACACCGAAGCAAGCTATGAAAATGCTGTAATACAGCTTTTTGAGGAAATGGGATATACTCATATATGCGGTTATGATGTTGACCGTGACTATAAGATACCGTTGTATATGGACGAACTGACAGAAGCCCTTTATCGGCTGAATCCCATGCTCCCTGATGATGCAATAGCTGATGCTCTTTATAAGCTGACAAACTTGGAAAATGGCGAGCTTGTGCAGAAAAACGCCGTCTTTATGGACTATCTGCAAAACGGAATTGAAGTCCGCTACACCGAAAACGGCGAGGAACACTCCGCTATCTGCTATCTTGTGGACTATGCCAACACTGACAAAAATTCTTTTATTATTGCTAATCAGTGGACTTTTATTGAAGATGAAGAAAAGCGTCCTGATATTCTGATTTTTTTAAACGGCTTGCCTGTGGTGCTTATGGAGCTGAAATCGCCGTCACGTGAGGAAACGGACGCATCAGAAGCATATACGCAAATCCGCAACTATATGCACTCCATACCCTCAATGTTCATTTATAATGCGATATGTGTTATGAGTGACCTCTCCTACAGCAAAGCGGGTACGATTACTTCAGGTGAGGACCGATATATGGAGTGGAAAACGAAAGACGGCAGTTATGAAAATACGCAGTACGCACAGTTTGATACTTTTTTTGAAGGAATTTTTCAGAAAGAACGTCTGCTTGATATACTTAAAAATTTTATCCTGTTTTCAGATGAGGGACTTCAGCAGTTCAAGATTTTAGCGGGCTATCATCAGTATTTTGCAGTCCGCAAGGCTATAGAATCTACGAAAAAAGCCGTTGTAACAGACGGAAAAGGCGGTGTATTCTGGCATACACAGGGTTCGGGAAAATCGCTGTCAATGGTGTTCTATGCACATTTGCTACAGTCCGAACTTGAAAGCCCGACAATTGTTGTAATCACCGACAGAAACGACCTTGACGACCAGTTGTACTCACAGTTTGCGAAATGCAGGGACTTCCTTCGACAAGAGCCTGTCCACGCTGAAAGCCGTGAACATCTTAAAACACTCCTTGACGGCAGAAAAGCAAATGGCATTATTTTTACAACAATGCAGAAATTTGAGGAATCAGGTGAGCCATTGTCTGAACGTAGAAATATTATTGTTATGGCTGATGAAGCACACAGAGGGCAATACGGACTGACCGAAAAAATCAAGATAACGAAAAACGACAACGGCGAACTTGTCGCAAGAAAAGCTGTCGGTACGGCTCGTGTAATCCGTGATACGCTCCCGAATGCGACGTATATCGGCTTTACAGGTACGCCGATTTCTATGGAGGACAGAAACACCCGTGAGGTATTCGGCGATTATATCGACATTTACGATATGACGCAGGCAGTCGAGGACGGAGCAACCCGACCTGTTTACTATGAAAGCCGTGTCATGAAGCTGAAACTTGATGAAAATACCCTGAAGCTGATAGACAAGGAATACGATATTATGGCTATAAATTCCGATTCTGCGGTAATTGAACAGAGCAAGCGTGAACTCGGACAAATGGAAGCAATTCTCGGGCATGATGACACGATAAAATCACTTGTTGATGATATTATCAGCCATTATGAAAACTATCGTGAAAATCTGCTGACAGGAAAAGCAATGATTGTTGCGTATTCAAGAGCAATTGCCATGAAGATTTACAGGCGTATTCTTGAAATCCGACCTGACTGGACAAAGAAAGTCGCTGTTGTCATGACATCTTCCAACAAAGACCCTGAAGAATGGCATAGTATCATCGGCAACAAACGGCATAAGGAAGAACTTGCAAAGAAATTCAAGGACAATGACAGTCCGCTGAAAATCGCTGTGGTCGTGGATATGTGGCTGACTGGTTTTGATGTGCCGTCCCTTGCGACTATGTACGTATACAAGCCGATGACGGGCTATAATCTTATGCAGGCTATTGCAAGGGTAAACCGTGTTTTCCGTGACAAAGAGGGCGGACTGGTTGTTGATTATGTTGGCATAGCAGGAGCATTAAAGCAGGCTATGAACGATTATACAGTCCGTGACAAAAAGAATTATGGAAATACAGATATTGCAAAGATTGCTTATCCTAAATTTCAGGAAAAATTGCAGATATGCCGTGATTTGCTGTATAAATATGATTATTCTGTATTCTTTGGCGGTAATGAACTTACATCAGGACGAACTATAACAGGTGCGGTCAATTTCCTTATGGACAGAAATAGGCAGAAAGACAGAGAAAGCTACACCAGAGAAGCCCTTTTGCTGAAACAGTCACTTTCGCTGTGTTCCTCGATTGCAGAACAGGCGGAGCGTGAAGAATCCGCATTTTTTGAAGCTGTACGTGTTCTGCTGATGCGTATTCTTAATCAGGGCAACGGCAATAAAAAGCTGTCGCTCCCTGAAATCAATGCAAAGATTAATGAACTTCTGAAACAGAGTATCAAGAGCGATGGTGTTATTAATCTTTTTTCTGATAAGGAGCAGGATTTTTCATTGTTTGACCCGAAATTTCTTGAAGAAATCTCCCAGATGAAAGAGAAAAATCTTGCTGTCGAATTACTGAAACGCCTGATTGCTGAACAGGTGCATATTTACAAGCGGACAAATCTTGTTAAGGCTGAAAAATTCAGTGAAATAATGCAGAGTGCCATGAACCGTTACCTCAACGGTATGCTTACGAATGAAGAAGTCATTGAGGAAATGCTGAATCTTGCAAAGCAAATCAGAGAAGCAAAAGAATCAGGTGAAGAACTTGGTCTGACAACTGATGAACTTGCATTCTATGATGCACTCACCAGACCGAAGGCTGTCAAGGATTTCTATGAAAACGCTGAACTTATTGCAATAACAAAGGAACTTGCAGATAAACTCCGTAAAAATCGTACAATCGACTGGCAGAAACGTGACAGTGCAAGAGCGAAAATGCGCATGATGATACGCAAACTCCTGAAAGACCATCGCTATCCTCCGGAAGGAATGGAGGATGCGATTATTACTGTTATGAATCAGTGTGAGCTGTGGGCTGATAATGTAATGATTATATAAAAAATAATGCTTTCAGAATTTTCTGAGGGCATTATTTTAATAGTTATTTCTTACTCAATTTCATC
>CAMWKY010000296.1 GCA_947174965.1 uncultured Ruminococcus sp.
ATAATATGGAATATGCTTATCAAGTTATAAATGACCAAAAGTGTCCTATATATACTGCTCCTCTATCTGTGTACTTTGTTAGATTGAATTTTTCTGCGTACCTTACTGCTATAGAAACAAAAAAGAATATTGTATGTGAAAGAAGATTGTTTACATCAATAGAAAGGGCAATGGAAGAAATAAGCTGTTTTGGGAAAATTGAATTAGGGAATAAAAATACAAAATCAATTGAATTTGAAAAAAATATAATTATTGGATAGGCATATAAATTCTGATTTATGCGAATAAACCAATAGTATTTCTATTGACATGAGGTGAAAAATATGGGAATAGCGAAAAAAGGCAGACGAAAAATTACAGTGTTTAATAAAAGCTATGTATGGTATGTTGAGGCAGATTGTGACAGCCCATACTATATTTTGAATATAGTTTCAGACGATAAAACACTGATTATTTCTTGTCCTCTTAAAACAGAAACAGCATATATAATCAGCAAAGGAAATATGTTTCAGAATAAAAAAACAAATGGAATCTGGAGCAGGTACTTGTTGCCTTTTAATGTTCCGGAAATAATCACTCCGAAATTTGTTTCAGATATTATTTTTTTTGCAACTCATGGTGACAAAGCAGACGAAATAAAATGGAATGGAAATGACGTGCCAGTATAAGATAAAATCTGATTTATGCAAATAAGCCCGAAAGCAGTTTCAAAAACTATTTTCGGGCATTTCTATATAAGTATTTCATTTATTTTTTGTATAAAAGCCCAATTGATTCAGCATTTTTATATCTGACTCAATGTTGTTTCCTGATGTTGTGAGCATATCGCCTGTTATTGCGGAGTTCGCACCTGATTTGAATAATTTTTCGCCTGAATTTGACATGATTTTTCGTCCTCCCGCAAGTCTGATACAGGCATCAGGATTCACAAACCTGAACATTGCTACAGTTCTTAAAATATCATCTGAATTAAGTGGCGGAACATTTTCAAGCGGTGTATTTTTTATCGGTATAAGAAAATTTACTGGTATAGACTTTATTTCAAGTTCCGCAAGACTTACAGCCATGCTAAATCTGTCCTCCCATGTTTCACCCATGCCGATTATTCCGCCTGAACACACTGAAAGTCCGTGATTTCTGGCACGTTTTATATTGTCAATTTTGTCTGCATAAGTATGAGTTGTGCATATCTGCGGAAAAAATCTCTCACTTGTTTCGATATTGCAGTGATAACGGCTTACTCCCGATTCATGAAGTTTCTGAAATTGTTCGTCCGTGAGAAAGCCATGAGATGCACAGAGATTTATTTTTTCATTGCTCATGTGCTGGTACAGAGAAATTGCCTTGTCAAAATCATTGTTACTCAAAGTGCGTCCTGCTGTTACAACGGAAAATCTGCTGACACCTTTTTCTGCATTATATCGACATTCGTTGATTATTTTACTTTCATCAAGAAAATCATATGTTTCTGTTTCTGTACAGTAATGACTTGACTGTCCGCAGAATTTGCAGTTTTCAGAGCATTTTCCGCTTTTACCGTTGATTATACTACACAAGTCAACATAATTTCCGCATAATACAGCACGGATTCTGTCGGCATTTCCGCACAGTTCGGCAAGTTCGGACTGTATGAAGATGTTGTAATCAAAATTTTTGTCAATTCTGAATCCGCTGATAATTTTATCTGCCAATGATGAAATATTCATGCTGAAATCCTCTCTTTCTTTATTATCGGAATAAGTCTTTTTCCCATAAATGCCGTAAACACGCACAAAAATACGTCCCATGTAATCGGCAGAAGACAATGAAAAGCAACTGTTAATACTCCTGCTGTTGATTTGATGTAAAGGAAAGTTACTGCTAAATCGTAGACTGTACCTATAAAGAAAATCGGAATCATTCCTACAAGACAGCCTGTTAATAGTCTTTTCATTGTCGGCTCACCTGAATGACAGATTTTTCCCGTTACGTATGCACCAATGATAAATCCGATAAGAAAGCCAAAAGTTGGTTGCAGAATGTACGAGATTCCGCCACCACCAGTAAAAACAGGTATTCCCATAAGTCCAAGCAGAACATAAATTCCTACACTGATTGCACCGTTTCGACCACCAAGCAGAACGCCCGAAAGAGTGGTAAACAGGATTTGCAGTGTAATCGGGCAGAACGGCATCGGAATTTTTATAAATGCGCCGACTGCTGAAAGTGCCGAAAACATTGCAATCAAAATAATATCTTTTGTTTTCATAAAAAATTACCTCCTGCTGATATTATATCACACAAGGAGGTAATTGTCAACCTTTTTATTGAAATTGGTTGACATTATTTTTTATGTAGACGTATCTTAGAAAGCAATTTCTTCTGCAATATGGTGAAGTTCTTCATCATATGGCTTTTTCATTTTAAGAGCTTCAAGAATATCATAATCAACAATCTTGCTGTCCTTTATACCGACAACACGGTTGCCTATACCCTTTTCAAGAAGTTCAACAGCATAGTAGCCCATTCTTGTTGCTTCAACTCTGTCTCTTACTGTCGGATTACCGCCACGCTGAACGTGTCCGAGAATAGTTGCACGTGCTTCAATGCCTGTCTTTTCTTCAAGTTCCTTTGCAATTTCCTGTGCGTGACCGATACCCTCTGCAACGATTACAACAAAATTCTGCTTGCCCTTTGCCTTCTTTTCGAGCATTGTCTTAGCAATAGCGTCAATATCGTATGGCACTTCTTTTGTGATAATGTCTGTAGCACCGCAGGCAATACCAGTATTTACAGCAATATGACCTGCACCACGTCCCATAACCTCAACAACAGAAATTCTGTCGTGTGATTGTGATGTATCACGGAGCTTGTCAACAAGTTCCATAGCTGTATTCATGGCAGTATCAAAGCCGATTGTATAGTCAGTACATGAAATATCGTTGTCTATAGTACCGGGAATACCGATACAGAGTACACCCATAGCTGAAAGGTCAGCAGCTCCTCTGAATGAGCCGTCACCGCCTATAACAACAAGTCCCTCAATACCAAGTTCATTGCACTTTTCCTTTGCCTTTGCAACACCTGCCGGCTCTTTAAATTCAAGACATCTTGCTGTATAAAGAACTGTACCGCCCTGATGGATAATGTCAGTTACGCTTCTTTCGTCCATTTTTATAATATCGCCATTGATAAGACCGTTATATCCTCTGCGCACGCCATAAACTTCCATACCCTTGCTGATAGCAGCTCTTACAACAGCTCTTACAGCAGCAT
>CAMWKY010000297.1 GCA_947174965.1 uncultured Ruminococcus sp.
TACTGCCCAGCACTTCAATCAGGATAGCATTAATCATATCCATAACCCACATCTGTTCCGCTGGGAAATCAGTTAATGTAGTTGGAATATCAAGAATTTTAACACGCACTCCTGCTTCTTTGAAGTATTCCAGTTCATGCCTGATGTCATTCTTGTTACGGCTAAGACGGTCAAGCTCTTTAATAATAAGGGTATCACCGCTTCTTAAAATTTGTCTTTTGAGATACTG
The DNA here is from genome assembly GCA_947174965.1 of uncultured Ruminococcus sp. Taxonomy (GTDB): domain Bacteria; phylum Bacillota; class Clostridia; order Oscillospirales; family Ruminococcaceae; genus Ruminococcus. The sequence continues at coordinate 230 of CAMWKY010000297.1, forward strand.
GTATCCCTCACGCTCCGTATCTTTACCAGAGCATTTATCAACGATAATATTTTCACTCGGTACACCGAATTTTGTCAGAGCTTCGATTTGTCTGTCCTCATTCTGCTCACGGCTTGAAACTCTTGCATAGCCATAGATTCTGTTATCCATAAAATACCTCCAATTTGTCTCAAAAAGTCCCTGTACTTTTGGAACGTCCCAAAAGTCGAAAACGGACTTTTTGGCACACGTTTTTCATAAAAAATGAACCGTCCCAGAAAGTATACTTTTTGAGACGGTTTTTGTTTAGTTGCTTATCAGTTAAGTAAAATCATTATAGAAACTGTTTTGCTTAACCTCTTGTACAGATGAACGGAGCAGGTTACTGTCCATAAACATATCCTCGATTTCCATAGCAGTATAGCCGTAGTCAAGGAGCAGGAGAACATCATCTTCATCAATACCGTAGCAGTTGCACATATCAAGAATAAGTTCTTCTTCGTCGGTATATCCGCAGTATTCATCTTCTTCCCAGTCGTACCAGTCAAAGCTGTAATGTGTTCTTTTTGTGCCTGTACTGAGAAACGAATAATCATCAGGATTAAAACGACTGCTGTCTATTTCACCATTCACATTAATTGAGATAATATCTCCCTCATATACTTTTATAATAATGGGTTTCTCATACTGCATTCTGATGGCTTTAAGTGCATTATCCATGATTGACTTTGTTGAAGCATATACATAAAGTCCGAAACGTTCAAAGTAAACCAGATAAAGTGGATTGTTGCCTTTAACAAAGTAGAGCGTGTTGTTTTCGTCAAGTATCGTAAACACAAAGTTTCCCATAATGTCCTCTGCCATATTTCTAAGACTATTAAAGTCCAGTTTTTTCTGTTGTTCTATGAGTTGGACTGCAACATAGCTGTCTGTTTCAATGTTGGTTTTCGGGAGATTATGGGATTTGTGGAGTGCTGTGTCGTTGTACAGTACTCCATTGTGGGCAAAGGCAAAATACTTATCAGCTTTGCCATAGAACGAGTGATTGTTGCAGTTGTTTTCCTTGTCACCCTGCGTTGCAAGTCTTGTGTGTCCCATAACAGCAACTGTATTTTCGGGAATATTGAACTTGATTTTATGAGCAGGTTTCGGACGTTTGTAGATTGTGATATGACCGTTTTTGATGTATGAGATACCAGCGGCATCAGTGCCACGCTCTTCCGCAGCATTTGCGAGAGCCTGTGTAAGTTTCTTCAAAAGTCTGTGCGGTAATTTTTTACCGCAGTCAAGCCAGCCGTATAATGCACACATAATTAAAATTCCTCCGTTTCTTCAACTTTTTCATTGATGTAAAGACTGCGTTCTTTGAGGTACTGAATAAGTTCGGGTTTGGTAATTCCTGCCACAAATTCATACCATGAGAGTTTTGCGATTTTGTCATCGTCCATAAGAACAGCGAGTTCACAAATCTTATTCACCAGCTCCAGCGTTGCGATAAGAGTGTTGTGTTTGAGCGTACCTCTGAAAAGTCTGAACTCAATGGTATGGTAGTTGCAGAGATTTATAGCAACATATCGACCGTAGTTTTTCTTTGCCTTGTCCATGATTGCTTTGGGTGAATTTTCATATCCATATCTCGCCGCCCATCTGTTCATAGCATATTCAGAGCGTCTTGAAAATTTCAGAATCTCATTCCAGTGATGTTCCACAAAATACAGGATTCTTGAAATAACTTCGTCCTGTTCGTCACGGTCAAGACCGAGACTGTCATGGTTAACGTGAACATGAAGCCCACAGGTTGAAGTTTGGTGAGAACGGTAGCCGAGAAATACTGCATGACGCATTATTTTCTCCCAGCAAAAATCCTTGTGGTATTCAAGTGACATAGGGTGTGTAACTATCTCCATTCCGTCGTCAAGAGAGCTGTCGGATTTTATGTAAATACAATCATCACCTGAATTGGCAATATCAAGTATTTCATCAGCGTAATCGTCATCTTTGCCTGCTCCGTCGATTTCAAGTTCAACACCGAAATAGCGGTTTGAATCACCATAGAATACAGGAGTAGGTTTGTAGCCGTATTCGTGGATTGATGCGTTTCTGCGTATTCTCTGATAGCAGTCGTAGCAGTAATAACAGTTATCATACTCATAAGTCTCGTCGTTGTGAACTATACTGTCGCACTCTTCGCAGCGTGTGTAGTAGTTTTCAAAGCAGCGGTGGCAGAGACAAGTGCTTTCATCGCTGTGTATGTCCTCGTCCCAGACGATTTCTTCACAGCGGTCACAGACAGTTGTGTATCTGTCAATGCAGTCCTCGCAGATTGGCTCGCCGTAGATTGTGTCGTAGTCGTCGCCCTCAATTATTTCTCCGCAGTGAGAGCAGTAGATTTTTTCTTCGTTCATTGTTTTTTCCTCCGTAAAATAAAAATTGCCCTCCCGAAATCAATCAGGAGGGCTTTGGTGTGTAGGTTAATATTCTTCTGCCAAAAGCATAGTTGAGTATTCTTCGCTGTCAATTACATAGACCTTTGCTGTTATGGTATTGTCTGTCGGAATAAGATATTCCATGCGGTATTCAGGCTGTTCCGAAAAGTGTGTGATTCTCTGAATGCCGTCAAGATATTTCAGTTTGAATACCTGAAAATAATCTCTTTCTTCTGGTAATCCGTCAATGCAGCTCCACATAAAAATCTGGAGTTCAAGTGGTATTTCAACCTGAACTCCTTTTGTCAGATAACGCTGATTGTTGAACATCTCCTGTCCTCCTTTCGTGATTTGCTATGCTCCTATGTCCCTACTGTAATCAACAGCAGAGCTTACTGTAGCACTTCAATAATATATAATCAAAGAAAAAAGGTATTACTTTTTTACAGCACTACATAACATAAAGATAAAAGGTATTACCAATATCGTGAAAATATTGTGATATATAATACCTTGATACCTGTATAAGTTCACAATAGTTAAAATAAAAGAGTAAAGACAGAGGTATTACGATTACCTCTGTCTTGCAAATAATGTTAAAT
>CAMWKY010000298.1 GCA_947174965.1 uncultured Ruminococcus sp.
GCACAGCACAATCTGTCCTCAATATAGTGAATCTTTATGTTTACGGCTTGCCGTCGCTGTTTGTTGGACTATTTGCCCTTGCATTGTCAAGCATGGGAGTATTTCTTCTCGCACAAAAGCAGACAAAAGCTACTGTCGGATATTATATTACTATGGTATTTTCATTTTTATTTCTGATACTTCTTACACTGACTTATGCTGTTATTGCTGTAATAATTTCACGTCTGAAAAAGTTGTGAGTGAGAAATAAAACTTAAAAAAGGAGATTTTATGTATACATTAATCAAAAAAAATAACAAAGCAAGACGTGGACAGGTTGAAACGGTACACGGAACTTTTCAGACTCCATGTTTTATGAATGTCGGAACAGCCGCCGCAATAAAAGGTGGTATATCATCAGTTGACCTCAAAGAACTGAAAACGCAGGTGGAATTGTGCAATACTTATCATCTGCATCTGCGTCCGACTGATAAAGTAATAAAAGAAATGGGCGGGCTGCATAAGTTCATGAACTGGGATAAGCCTATTCTTACCGACAGCGGCGGATTTCAGGTGTTTTCACTCGCAAAACTGCGCAAAATCAAGGAGGAAGGTGTATATTTTGCATCTCATATTGACGGTCGCAGAATTTTCATGGGTCCTGAAGAAAGTATGCAGATACAGTCAAATCTTGGCTCGACTATTGCTATGGCATTTGATGAATGTGTTGAAAATCCGTCTACACATGAATACGCTGAAAAGTCCGTTGAGCGCACTCTCCGCTGGCTTTATCGCTGTAAAGAGGAAATGGAACGTCTTAACAGTCTGCACGATACTATCAACAAAAAACAGATGCTTTTCGGAATAAATCAGGGGTCAACATATGACGATTTACGCATAAGGCATATGGAACAGATTGCAGAGATTGACCTTGACGGCTATGCAATCGGCGGACTTGCTGTAGGTGAGTCAACGGACGAAATGTACAGGATTATTGATGTTGTTGAGCCATATATGCCTGAAAACAAGCCACGCTATCTTATGGGAGTGGGTACACCGTCAAATATAATTGAAGCTGTTGCACGTGGTATAGATATATTCGACTGCGTTATGCCGAGCAGAAATGCACGTCATGCAACTGTATTCACATGGAGCGGTATAATGCACTTAGGTAACAAATGCTACGAAACAGACCCACGCCCGATTGACGAACAATGCGACTGTCCGACGTGCAGAAATTTCAGCCGTGCGTATATCCGTCATCTTTTCAAGGCAAATGAACAGCTTGCAGGTCGTCTTGCAGTTCAGCATAATCTTTACTTCTACAATACGCTTACAGAGAAAATCCGTGATGCTATTGATGAGGACAGATTTGAGCAGTTCCGTCAAAAGTATTCATCATTACTTGCTACAAGAATATGACAGGTGAAAATATGAAAAAAACAATAATCATCATGTTTCTTGCAGTATTTATGACATTATCTGTTATAAGCTGTGGAAATCAGAATGATGAACAGTCTGATAATACAGTAATTTACAGCGACGACTATCAGCTTAGTGACAGACAAAAGAATCTTCTTGAAGTCATGGATATGCCTACAGAATTTTCTGAACTCGACAAGGCACAAAAGCACACAATTCAACGTATTGAGCAAATGCTGTGTTATCTTGAAAAGAAATACAAAAAGACATTCATATATTACGCTTATGATGACCCAAAATATGATGCATCAGAGAGATTATGGGCATATGCTGAAGATGAAAGCCGTTCAAATATAGTAACAGTCAGGGTTGATAAAAACGGGTCATTTCTTGATGATTATGCGGGCATTGGTGTTGTTGCGTATGCGGAGAAAAAAGTAAACAATTATGTTATGAAATACTTTGACTCAAATCAATTCTTCCATAGTTTTATCGGCACAAATGGTACTCCTCACAAAGAAGGAATTAAAAAAGTTAAAAATGATGACTTCAAGTGGGAAGTCGGAACACAGGGACTTATGGTAATAAATGCCTCAATCTGTACGCCTGATGAATTTCTTGAATTTGCAAAGGATTTCAGAAATCAGCTTAGAGAGTGGCATATGTGTTGTGGAATGAGATTTATTCTTGTTGATAACATAAACGATATATATGACATTTTTGATATACCTGATGATGCACCTTATAAAAATTTACAGTCTCCATGGATTCATCGTGTAACTGATGAAATGATTGCTGATATTGACATTGTAATTTACAAAGAACCTGAGAGGGATTTTATTAACGACTGCTATAATGACATTAAATATATGTTAGACGACAACGACCAACTTATTGGAAAAAAACATTGATTTAAATTGTTGCAAAACAATTTGAAATAAATTTATTTTAATCAAAGGAGAAGAAAAAGGAGGTTTTTTATGATTGTTATTTTTGATTTGGACGGCACTATTGCAAATTCTATACAAGACCTTGCAAATGCCGTGAATTATGGTCTTAAACAATTAGGCTATCCTGAACATGATACGGAAAAATATAAGCAAATGGTCGGAAATGGTGCAAAAAAACTCTGTTATCGTGCATTGCCCGACGACAAAAAAGATGATGCAGAAAAACTACACGCAATTTTTAAAGCATACTATAGTGAACATTATCTTGACAATACAAAGATTTATGACGGTATTCAGAAACTTATACACAATATCTTCACATACGGCAGACCTGTTGCTGTTGCAACAAACAAGCCACAAGATGTAGCAAGAAAAATTGTGGAAAAACTTATCCCGCCGATATACAGCAAATATATCACAGTTCTTGGCAGTTGTGATGAACGTGCAAGAAAGCCCGACCCTGCTATAATCAATGAAATAGTCGTAAAATACCCCGATTTCAACGATTCTGTTGTAATGATTGGCGACAGCAATGTTGATATACAGACGGCAAAAAATGCAGGTGTACACTCAATCGGCTGTACATGGGGATTCCGTACACGTGAAGAACTTGAAAAAGAGGGTGCGGAATTTATTGTTGATTCACCCGAACAGATTATGGATATAATATACGATTTGGAGTTTCCTGATGATATACCTTACAAAAAATGAACTTGTTGAAAATATCGCCGTACAGACTGAACGTGCTGTAGCTGTAATTGAGCATACGGATTTCAGTTCCGGCAAGCTTAATCCGAACAGCGTTATAATACCGTTTTTGTGCAATATCTTTGATTCCGCACTTATTGTAATGGCTCTTGAGGAAATTCAGAC
>CAMWKY010000299.1 GCA_947174965.1 uncultured Ruminococcus sp.
ATATCATCTTATTCTGCTTTGCAGGAATAATGAGGGCTACAGAAATCTTGTGAAACTTGTTTCTTATGCAAATATTGAAGGATTCTACAGCAAGCCACGGGTTGATATTGAACTTCTGCGAAAATATCATAAAGGGCTGATATGTCTTTCAGCTTGTCTTGCCGGAGAAATTGCAAGACTTCTGTCCAACGGTTTATATAATAAGGCTCTTGCTTTAGCAATGGCATACAATGATATTTTTGAGGGCGATTATTTTCTTGAGGTACAGAATCACGGTATTGAAGATGAGCTGAAAATTATTCCGCAGATTTACAGACTATCTGCTGAAACTGGAATAAAACTTGTTGCAACAAATGACTGTCACTATATAAAAAAATCTGATTCAGAGATGCAGAGTATATTGATGTGCATACAGACGGGAACTACTGTCCGCAACAAAAAACTTAGCTTTGAAACTGATGAGTTTTACGTTAAATCAGCTGACGAAATGGCAGAACTGTTTAAAGGTCATGAGGAAGCTGTAAAAAATACTGCACTTATTGCTGATATGTGCAGAGTGGATTTGAATTTTGACAGTGAAATAAAAATACCTGAATTTAAGCCCGATATTGAAGTTACAGACAATAAAACATATCTCCGTCAGATAAGCTTTGAGGGACTTTATAACCGCTACGGAAAAAATGTTCCTTATGAATATGTGAAACGGCTTGAATACGAGTTATCAATAATCAACGAAAAAAAGTTCACTGACTATTTTCTTATTGTGTGGGATTTTGTCCGATACGCACATGAAAACAATGTTCCCGTCGGACTTGGACGTGGTTCAGGAGCAGGAAGTCTTTGTGCATACTGTATCGGCATAACAGGCATAGACCCTATGAAATATAATCTTATGTTTGAGAGATTTCTCAATCCTGAACGTGTTTCAATGCCCGATTTTGACATAGATTTCTGCATAGAGGGCAGACAGTCTGTAAAAGATTACGTCCGGAACAGATACGGCTCGGAATATGTATCAGAAATAATTGCATTTGATACACTCAAAGCAAAATCGGTTGTGCGTGATGTTGCACGTGCCGAAAATCTTCCGTATAGTCTTGGTGACAGGATAGCAAAGATGATTGATTCAAAATATGACCTTGCATATTCACTAAATGAAAATCATGAACTGAAAGCATTGTATGATTCGGATAGTTCCGTCCGTAAACTGATTGACATTTCGCTACAGCTTGAGGGTATGCCTCGACACACTTCAACTCATGCGGCAGGCGTTGTTATTTCAGCAGTTCCGCTTAATGAACTTGTACCACTACAGAAGGGAGAAAACTCCATAATAACGCAGTATACAATGAATTATCTTGAATCGCTCGGACTTCTCAAAATGGATTTTCTCGGTCTGCGCAATCTCACAACAATAAGAGATACTGTAAATCAGATACATCTAACAAATCCCGATTTTGATATAGACAATATTTCTTTTGATGATGCAGAAGTGTACAAAATGCTTGCAAAAGGTGATACATCAGGAGTATTTCAGTTTGAAAGTCAGGGTATAACAAAATGGCTTGTGGAGCTTGTCCCTGAAAGCATTGACGATTTAATTGTAGTCATCTCACTCTATCGCCCCGGACCTATGAAGTCGATACCTTTATACATTGAAAACAAGAGAAATTCCGCAAATATAACATATCTGCACCCGAAACTAAAAGAAATACTGGGCGATACTTACGGTGTTATGATATATCAGGAGCAGGTTATGGAAATATGCCGAAAACTTGCGGGATATTCATACAGCCGTGCTGATATTGTACGGCACGCAATGGCAAAGAAAAAGCATGAAATCATGCTTAAAGAACGTGAAAATTTTGTATCAGGAGCAAGACAGAACGGTATTTCAGAGGATATTTCAAATAAAATATTTGATGAGATGATAAGTTTTTCGTCATATGCTTTCAACAAGTCTCATGCAGCAGCTTATGCCTGTCTTGCGTATCAGACTGCTTACCTGAAATGTCATTATCGCAATATATATATGTCTGCGCTTATGTCGGGTGTTATGTCATCAGGCACTAAATTAGCAGAGTATATCAATCAATGCCGAAGTTCCGGAACAGAAGTTGTCGCACCTGATATAAACGTCAGTTCAAAGGGATTCGCCTGCATAAATAATAAGATATATTTCGGACTAATGGGCATCAAGAACATGAGTTCAACTCTTGCAGACGAAACTATAAAAGAAAGAGAAAACAACGGCAGATTTACAAGTTTGCAGAATTTTTGTGAACGCATAATTCAACATAGACTGAATAAAACAGTAATGGAGAATCTTATAAAATCGGGTGCATTTGATAATCTCGGACTTAACCGCCGTCAGATGCTTGAAAATTTTGAGGAAATTATAAAACTTACCAAAAAAAATGAAGATAAAGCTGTAAAAGAACAGTTAAGCTTTTTTTCAGTGGAGGATTTACGTGCAAATGATATAAAGATAAATCCGATTCCTGAATACAGCAGAAAAAAACTTCTTTTTATGGAAAAAGAATCGGCAGGAGTTTATTTAAGCGGAAGTCCTCTTACAGAATATGATTATTTAAGTGGATTGTTGAAAACACAAAGAATATCAGAACTTTCGGAAAATCCTGTTGACAATTCAGCGGTAAAACTTCTTTGTATAGTTCAGTCAAAAAAAATCCACACGACAAAAAACGGCAGTAATATGTGCTTTCTTACTCTTGCGGACGAAACAGGCGAAGCTGATACAGTTATTTTTCCCGATTTATATGCAAATATCGGCTTGAACATAAATGAGGAGGATATAATTTATATAAACGGAAAAATTTCAGTAAAAGACGAAAGTATCTCTATAATATGCGGAAGTATCGTTGCAGAACAGAATTTCAACAATATGACTGAAAATATGCGCTTGTGCATAAAATCGGCATCAGATGCAGTCCCTTTGGAAAAAATTGCTGAAATTTGCAGACAATTCAGAGGCAAGACAGAAGTATGCTTTTATCTGACAGATGCAGGAAAAACTGTTCTTCCAAAAAATAAGCTGTATATCAGCGTAAACAAGCAGAGTTATGACCTGCTGACTGCTATTGTTTCCACCGAAAATATCGGTCTTATCCAAAAAATTGGCAGATAGCATGATATTAAACAGAAATTTTTGTGTATTATCAAAAAAGTGTATGCGGTCTATTGTTGTTTGAGAATAAA
>CAMWKY010000300.1 GCA_947174965.1 uncultured Ruminococcus sp.
TATAAATAGAGATAAACTCGAATTTTTCAAATTTTTCACGGCTTTTTTAGAAATAAAATAAAAATTTGTATATAAAAACCTGCTCCGAATTTTATATAAAATAACGAGGTGAATATTATGACCGATAAAGAAAAATTTTGTAAGGAAGTCACAATAATCTGTGATACAAGAGAAAAAGAGAATAAACACATACTCAACAGTCTTGATGCACACGGTATAAAGCACGAATCAAAAAAGCTTGATTTCGGTGACTACTCTTTCAAAATATCCGACAGGGATTTCAGTATGCAGTGTGTTGTTGAACTTAAGGCGAATATAGATGAACTCTGGACTAATATAAGCCGTGAACGGGAACGCTTTGAGAAAGAAATAAACGCTATGAGCTGCATAACACATTCCCCGAACCTGATTATTGAGTGTTGCCTTGACCGTGACTTTCTGATGAATTTCAAGGTTGACCCGTACATTATGCAGGTACAGAACCGCGGAGTTGAGGACGTAGGCAAATACATATACAGCACGCTTGAATCGTGGAGCAGTTCCAACAGATACAGTCTGAACGTCCATTACATGAAAGGAAATGACGGCACGGCTAACCTTATGCTGAATATCTTCTACTACTACTGGCACAATTACAGAGAACTTGTAAAGCCGTTAAGAAACTAAATCAACTTGTACAATTTTAGATAGGTTACATTTCAAATGTTACCTTTTATGGAGCGGGTCAATCCTGCTCCTTTTTTCATGAATGTATATCTTGTTATACTTTCTTATTGACTTTTTACTCAAAACAGAGTATAATTAATTTATAGAAAATTTGTTTGATTTGATAATGATTTTTATTTTTGTAAAGGCGGTGAATTGCTTGACAGTAGAAGAAGTAAGGCATTGGCTCAAGCGTGCATATACTATTGACAAAAATTTAAAGGCACTTGAAACGCTTATAAATCAGAGCAGAGAACACGCAGAGGGGCTTTCAAGGAACGGGCAGTATAATAACACTGGCAAGTCTGGCACACGTTTAAACAGGACGGAAAATGCCTTTATAAAGCTTGCTGATATTAAACACAAATATAATAAACAGGAGCAGGAACTTATAAAAGTAACGCAGGAGATTTCAGATGCTATAGCTAAATTGAATGATGACAGGCTTGAAACTATTTTGATATATCGTTACTTATTTTTTCACACGGAAGAACAGACGGCAGAGCTGATGAACTACAGTGTATCAACAATAAGACAACAAACCAAGAAAGCTATTGAAAAGCTATGCAACATACTGAATCAATAACAACAAACGGAGCAGGCTTGTATTTCCTGCTCCTTTTTTATATGCTTTTCAGAATTGCTGAAAACGTTACAGAAATTACAGAAATTCCACTTTTCCTCTATTTATAGCCGTTTGTACATTTACAGAAATTATACAGAAATTCAAATAACTGTTACAGAAATTACAGCCGAAAACGCATGACAAAAGTGACAAAAGTCTATTTTCGGCTATTTACAAGCAAAAACTCAACTTGACAAAAGGTTGATGAAAGTAGTTTTATCAATGACAAAAGTTTTTTATGATGATAAAGGTATATTCGGAGCAGGTCAATTCCTGCTCCTTTCTGCATATTCGGGGGAGAGTACCACGCAAAAAGCGATAAAGCACTTCAAGCGGTCACTGCTCAAATTTCTCGCTGATTCAATCGGCTCAATTATGAGCTTATTCGGTCTCCTGAAAGTTTAGGAGACGGACTGCTCAAATATGAGCTGTCGGACTCGGAAAATTTGCGGAGTCGGACTGCACAAAATTGTGCTGTCATCTCTGTATGCCCGTTTATATTTGAGGTTATCGGTCTCCTCAAAATTGAGGATTCGGAACTAATTACTCAACCTATATTAACGCCAAAATTGGCGGTATTAAAATGATACCTTTTGAGGATATTTAGGAGAGCTGAATTTTCAGCTCACCGATTTCTTTATAATTCCGAATAGTTGTAATTAGTGGCATAAAATCCTAGAGAATCCAAGAGTTTTACAGAAAAATGTGTGAAAATGTTGGATAATATAGGAGCTGAAAACAATATGACATTGTGGAGATTGAGTATGTGAAAAGAAATAGAAAACACTTTATCAAGGGCGAAGATTACTTCGTCCGAAATTCGGACGAAGCCAAATTTGTAATCGTGAAATTCACGATTGTAAAATACTAATTTTTACTACCAAAATGTTAGAAAATGTTAGAGTGCAGAAGTTCGCACTGCTTTAATACCGGACGAATTTTTTCTTTACAGGTATATCTTGTTAGACTTTTGCTTACAGTTCCATGCCATATTGTACTATAAAGTCGTGCATCAGAACGGAGCAGGTCAGGAGGAACGCTGAAAAGTTTTTTTGTTTCAGTAGTTTGCAGACTTTATAACTTTGAAGATACTTTGAAGATACTTTATGAGCCTTTAGCTTGCTTTTACCTGCTCCATAAGTATATATTGTTGTACTTTGCTTATAGTTCTGTACTATCAGAATACTTCCCCACTATAAAAAAGAAATGTCAGGTTTTGTAAGGTTATAAAACGGCTTTTAAAATTTGTGCACTATTTGTACACTACTGATACGATAATTTCTGAAAAATTGCAACAAGTTATAAAAAGATGATTGCGAAAAACCGCATAATATAGCGGTTTTCAATCAGTTACAAATAGTTACAATAATAAAAACGCACAACAAACAAGGAGAATTGAGCGTATAATAGACGAATGTATCGCTCTTTGTGATGATGAATAATAAGTAAAGGCGGACAGCACGTTAAATTGCTGTCCACCTTATGTTTTTAGTCTATACTTTCGCTGTCACGCTTTTTGAATTTATCCTTGCCTTTGTCAGACCTTTTCTGAGAAAGTCGCATAGCTTCTTTTTTCAGTTTTGCACGTTCAAAATAACAGGTTTTCTCTTTGGGTTTAGCGTTCTTTTTTGCTTCAATTGCAGCCTGGTTAAGTTCCTCCGTAAGCGATTTAAGTCGTGTTTCCTTTGTGACAAGTTCTTCTGCCTGTGGGAATGGCTCTGCAACGATTTTCTGTGCTTCGGTATAGTCAACTTTCAGCTTGGAAAGATCCGTATTCACGTCAGCAATTTTGCGGTCAACATTGTACAGACAGCATTCAAGACGTTTGAGATTATGGGCAAAACTTTCAATCAACTTAGTAGTATGCGGATAAGCTCCCTGCATAGT
>CAMWKY010000301.1 GCA_947174965.1 uncultured Ruminococcus sp.
AACTATCAAAAAGTGCAATAAACAGACGATTTTGCTATAACAGACAGAGCTGTTCCCGAATTATTGAGAACAGCTCTTTTTCTTTTATGATGACTAACCTTTGTAAGCAAAAAAGGCGATACCTCATACTTTGTACGCAAGGTATCACCTATACTTTTTCTTTTCAGAAGGATTATTTAAATTTTTTTGCTAAGTTTAATGTCCTCTTGCCTTGTTTCTTTGCATACTGTATCGTCTTGTATGCTCCTCCGCTGTTGTGCTGAATACAGCATATTACAAGGTCTGAACGGTCAACAATGCTTTGATTGCGGACTTGGATAGCTGATTTTGGATGTACTTCAGCAGATTCGGAGCATATCTCGACTTCATCATAATAATCAAGATAGTTCTTTTCATTGTCACGATACTCAGCTTTCATATATGGCAGAACAAGTGTAAAATGCGTGTTTCCATATCCGTAACTGCGGATAGCTCTCTTTATGACAGATGATGCAAGCAAATCAAATTCCCCATCTTTCCCAATCAAAAACTCCACATACTCTTTCTGATTGATTAAATCGTGCAGAATTTTATCAAGACTATTCTCAATCTCTATCGTTTTTTCTATCTCTCTATGCCCAAAAAAGCTTACAGTGTAAATATTCATAGCAACAACTCCTATGTACTTTTGTTACTATATATTATACACCTAAATGTCCATATATTCAAGCCCAAGCGGATATTATTTTATTGCCCGATTAGGTATATAATAATAGATAGCAAATACTGAAAGGGTTGTTATTATGGAAGTTGGCAGGAAACTACGCAAATTAAGAGAAGATAAGAATATGTCTATGTATCGTCTTACACAAATTACAGGTGTGTCAGGACATCATATCAAGGGTATCGAGGAAGGCACCAGACAGCCGACCATTGAAACGCTCGGTCGGCTCACAGAAGCACTTGGTTCATCTTTAGCTGAAATATTCAACGATGATACAGAGTGTACCTATTTATCCGAAAAAGAAAGACGGCTGATTGAGAATTTTCGCACATTGTCTGATGAAAAGGCTGACGCTCTGCTAAGTATGAGCGAAGTATTGAATAAGTGAATGAGGACTATTGCATTTTAAGTGCAGTAGTCTTATTTTTATGCCTATGAGAGACTTATAAGTCCTCGGTGAAAAATCAAGAAAAAAGTTTGTCGAACGATTGACTAATTGTGCAAAATGTGCTATAATGATTTATATAATGGATATTTGTACTTTTTGGGAGGTACACAATGGCAAATAAACTTGAACTTACATGGTATGGCAAAGACAAGGAAATAAGTGTCGAGCCACGCCTTCTGATAGAAAGACCGGAGTTGTCTAACACAAATTTAGCACCAGATACGGAGAATATGTTGATACACGGAGATAATCTGCTTGCATTAAAGGCTCTTGAAAGCAAGTACGCAGGACAGGTAAAGTGTATCTATATTGACCCACCATACAATACAGGTTCGGCATTTGAACATTATGATGATAATGTTGAACACTCTATATGGCTAAAACTTATGAGAGCAAGATTAAAGATATTAAAAAATCTTTTATCATTTGAAGGCTCTATTTGGATTCAAATAGATGATGAAGAACAAGCTTATTTGAAAGTTATTTGTGATGAAATTTTTGGACGTAATAATTTTATTAATCTGATTTCAGTCAACATGAAAAATGTTGCCGGAGCGTCGGGGGGCGGAGAAGATAAACGACTAAAGAAGAATTGTGAGTTTATTCTTAGCTATGCAAAAGATTATAACTCTCTTCCTCTTTTCAACGGACCATATCAGTTCACTGAAATATCAGACTTGATTCAATCCTATATTAATGAAGGAAAAAGTTGGAAATATACATCTGTTTTAGTAAATAGTGGAACAAAAGAATACATTGGATCAACTGTTGATGGTGATGGAAATGAAATTAAGATATATGTTCGAAAAAATGTAGAAACTATGTCTGTTAAGCAAATTGCTAAACGAGATGGAATTACAGAAAAAGAGGCATACAAAAAATATGGTATTTATATTTTTCAAACTACAAATGCACAAAGTTCAATCAGAACTCGCATAATTAATTACCGTCAAGAAGAAAATATCACTGAGGATGTTCTTTCAATTGAGTATGTGCCAAAAACAGGAAAAAACCGTGGAACAGTATATGAACAGTTCTATAAAGGTGATAAGTGCAGATTATTTGTATGGTTGCGAGATACATCAGAAGTAATAAATGGTGAGTTGTATAAAAGAGATTTGCAAGGTACATATTGGGATATGAATGCATGGATGAAAAACGTGACAAAAGAAGGTGGAGTATCTTTCCCAAATGGAAAAAAACCCGAACACCTTATTTCACAAATAATAGAAATGACAACTCAGGAGGGCGAACTTATTCTTGATAGTTTCTTAGGCTCAGGGACAACAACAGCTGTTGCACATAAAATGGGACGAAGATATATTGGCATAGAAATGGGTGACCATGCGTACACACACTGCAAAAAGCGTCTTGATATGGTCGTTTCGGGTGATGATAAGGGCGGTATTTCAAAGTCTGTGAACTGGATGGGCGGTGGTGGATATCGTTTCTATGAGCTTGCACCAACACTTATTAATAAAGATGAATTTGGCGAATACGTCATAAATCCTGAATACAGTGCGGAAATGCTTGCCGGAGCGGTGGCACTGCACGAGGGTTTCACCTATGAACCGGATAGTGAGATGTTCTGGAAACAGTCGCACGGCAACGAGAAGTCTTATCTCTTTGTCACTACACGACACCTGAACGCTACTTTTATGAATTCTATCATTGGAAGTATGGAAGATGACGAATATCTTGTTATTGCCTGTTGTTCCTTTGATAAGGGTATGGACAAGCTGAATCCACATATAATGGTCAATAAAATTCCGCAGATGCTTCTTGAAAGCTGTGAATTTGACAAGGCTGATTATAATCTAAATATCATTCATCCGCCTGTATATGAGGACGAGGAGGACTGAGACTATGAGAGCTGATTTTAGTCTTTACACAACAGAATACATCAGTGGTGTTATGTCCCTGCGTAAGCCGCAGAAGAAGTCTCTTGAAATTCTCCATGAGATTGTAAACAGTGTTAATCTCAAAAAGGGTATGAATTTGCAAGCAGCTCTTGGTGCTGTCAAGGCTCTCTGCCCGACTTGTACCGATTTTGAGCGTG
>CAMWKY010000302.1 GCA_947174965.1 uncultured Ruminococcus sp.
TATAATAATAGATAACAAATACTGAAAGGGGCGTTTTTATGGAGGTCGGAAAGAAACTACGCAAGTTAAGGGAAGATAAGAATATGTCTATGTACCGCCTTACGCAAATAACAGGTGTGTCTGGACACCATATCAAAGGCATAGAGGAAGGCACAAGACAGCCTACCATTGAAACGCTCGGTCGGCTTGTGGTTGCACTCGGTTCTTCTCTGTCGGAGATATTCAATGATGATACAGAATGCACCTATCTTTCTGAAAAGGAAAGACGGCTGATTGAAAATTTCCGCACTCTATCCGATGAAAAGGCTGATGCTCTGCTTAATATGAGCGATGTTCTGAATAAGTAAACGCTGGCTATTGTATTTTAGGTGCAATAGCCTTATTTTTTCACCCATAAGAGATGTATAAGTCCTCGGTAAAAAATAAGAAAAACACCTGTCGAATCATTGACTAATTGTGCAAAATGTGGTATAATAAAGAATAATACCTTGCCGTAGGCGTAGGTTTAATGAGGTGTAATACTATGGCTGAAAAAAACAATGCCAACATTGGCTTTGAAAAGCAGATTTGGGACGCTGCCTGTGTGCTTTGGGGACATATCCCTGCTGCTGAATATAGAAAAGTGATTGTAGGGCTTATCTTCCTGCGTTACATATCAAGTGCATTTGAAAAGCGGTATAATGAGCTTGTGGCTGACGGTGACGGATTTGAGGACGAACCTGATGCTTACCTTATGGACAACATCTTTTTCGTACCCGAAAAGGCTCGTTGGTCGGTAGTGTCCGCTGCCGCACATACTCCAGAAATTGGCTCGGTAATTGACGATGCTATGAGGGCGATTGAGGACGAAAACAAGACCTTGAAGAACGTTCTGCCAAAAAACTATGCGAGCCCTGACCTTGACAAGCGTGTACTCGGTGATGTGGTTGACCTGTTCACGAATATGGATATGACCGATACAGCGGACAGCAAGGACTTGCTCGGTCGCACATACGAATACTGTATCGCTCAGTTTGCCGCCTATGAGGGTGTCAAGGGCGGTGAGTTTTACACTCCCTCAAGTATCGTTAAAACGATTGTTGCAATCCTCAATCCGTTTGAAAACTGCCGTGTTTACGATCCGTGCTGTGGCTCTGGCGGTATGTTCGTACAGAGTGCAAAATTTATTCAGGCACATAGCGGAAACAGGGGCAATATCTCTGTTTATGGTCAAGAGTCCAACGCTGATACTTGGAAAATGGCGAAAATGAATATGGCTATTCGTGGTATTGATGCGGATTTCGGAGCATATCACGCTGACACGTTCTTCAATGATTTGCACAAAACGCTGAAAGCCGACTTTATTATGGCAAATCCACCGTTCAACCTCTCAAATTGGGGACAGGACAAGCTGAAAGACGATATTCGTTGGAAATTCGGTACTCCGCCTGCCGGAAACGCTAACTATGCGTGGATTCAGCATATGATCCATCACCTTGCTCCAAACGGCAAGATTGGTCTTGTGCTTGCGAATGGTGCGTTGTCCACACAATCAAGCGGAGAAGGAGAAATCAGAAAAAATATCATCGAAGCCGATTTGGTTGAGGGTATCGTGGCTATGCCGACGCAGCTCTTTTATAGCGTAACAATCCCTGTAACACTTTGGTTTATCAGCAAGAACAAGAAACAAAAGGGTAAAACGCTGTTTATTGATGCTCGAAAAATGGGATATATGGTTGATCGTAAGCACCGTGACTTTACCGATGAGGATATTCAGAAGCTTGCTGACACATTCAAGGCATTTCAGGACGGCACGTTAGAGGAAATCACGGGCTTTTCTGCCGTTGCAGATATTCAGACTATCGCCGCACAAGATTATATCCTTACGCCCGGTCGATATGTAGGCATTGAGGAGAAGGAGGACGATGGAGAGCCATTCGATGAGAAAATGAAACGGCTGACAGCAGAGCTAAAAGAGATGTTTGCAAAGTCTCATGAACTTGAGAACGAGATTAGGAAGAAGCTGGGGGCGATTGGGTATGACATCTGAATGGAGAAATGTTCTGTTAGGGTCGGTATGCAAAGTATCTTCCAGTAAAAGAATTTTTGCAAAAGAATATCGTACAAATGGAATACCATTTTACAGAGGGAAAGAAATAGTTGAAAAGCATAATGGGCACAAGGCTTCAACAGAATTATTTATAAGTAAAGAAAAATATGATGAAATTAAGCACAAGTATGATACTCCGAAAATAGGAGATGTATTACTTACATCAGTTGGTACTCTGGGTGTGCCGTGGTATGTAACAGAAACAGACTTTTATTTTAAGGACGGAAATTTAACTTGGTTAAGAGCAGATTCAGAGTACCTTGATTCAAAGTTCCTATATTTGTGGCTAAACTCGACTTTTGCAAAAATCCAAATTGATAAAATGTGTATTGGCTCTACACAAAAAGCCCTGACTATTGATACAATTACTAAATTTATTATTACGTTACCGCCTTTACACGAGCAACAGAGAATTGTAGCTATACTATGGAGTATAAAAGACAGAATAGCTCTTAATACAGCGATAAATGAAAAATTAGAGCAGTTAATAGCCGCATATTATAAGGAATTGTTTGGTAATTGTGATTACACGGCAAAAATAAGCGACTACGCTGGTAGAGTTTTTAGTGGCGGCACACCGACCACTTCAAATGAAAGATATTGGAATGGCGGATACAATTGGTTGTCATCAGGTGAAACTTGTCAAAAGTTTATTGTTGATACAGAGAAAACAATAACCCAAAAAGGTATTGATAATTCGTCCACTCGGTTAGCCTCAAAATACGATACTGTAATTGCTTCGGCTGGACAAGGACATACCAGAGGACAAACATCAATGCTACTGACTAATTCATATGTTAATCAGTCAATAATAGCCGTACATTCAGAAAAAGTATATGCGCCATTTATCTATTGGAATTTGTGTGGAAGATATGAGGAATTACGAGTTATCTCAAATTACAATAGCATTCGAGGTAGCCTAACAACGAAAATGATTTCTTCATTTTCTGCTCCAAAAGCAGATATATCTGTAATTAGTCAATTTTCTGAATTTGCTTGGGCTGCTATTCACGAAATAGAAAATAATTGTAATGAAAATATTCGCTTAACAGCCCTCCGTGACACCCTGCTCCCGAAGCTAATGAGCGGTGAGATTGACGTATCAAATGTTCAAGTT
>CAMWKY010000303.1 GCA_947174965.1 uncultured Ruminococcus sp.
AGATATGGCTGTAAAATTGAAAAAGATGAGATAGATTCAATAAATTTTGACCTTGATAAATATGAGTTTGTTTCAAATGAAGTGCTTGCAGGTCAGATAGATTCTTTTTCTTCAAGCAAAGAAATATCTGAAAAAGTTGATGATTTTTTCAGAACATTAAACTGGTATCTGAATAAACCGCTTTATGTTTATTCTCCGAAAAAACTGCCCGATAAAAATATTAATGTTCTGGGCGGAATATATCTTTCTATGGCTTGGCACTATCTCTTTATATCTTATTATGATTATTTTGTGCTGTTCATATTCGGAACAGTTGAATAAATAAACGGAGGAAAAAAATTATGTATGATGTAAAATCGCTTAAAGCAGAGGAATTTATTAACCATAAAGAAATCCTTGCTACACTTGAATATGCTGAACAGAATAAGCATAACAAAGAACTTGTTGAGGAAATCCTTGAAAAAGCACGTCCAAAAAAAACAGGTCGTGGCGTGGAATGTGCAGGACTTTCACACCGTGATGCAAGCGTACTTCTTGCTTGTGATTTGCCTGAAATGACAGAAAAAATCTATGCACTTGCAAATGAAATCAAAGAGAATTTCTATGGCGACAGAATTGTCATGTTTGCACCGCTTTATCTCTCGAATTATTGCGTAAACAAGTGTGTTTACTGTCCGTACCATATGCAGAATAAGGAAATCCCACGTAAAAAGCTTACGCAGGAAGAAGTTAAGCAGGAAGTTATTGCTTTGCAGGATATGGGTCACAAGAGACTTGCAATTGAAGCAGGTGAAGACCCTGTAAACAATCCGATTGAGTATATTCTTGAATGTATCAAAACTATCTATTCAATCAAGCACAAGAACGGTGCTATAAGACGTGTCAACGTAAATATCGCCGCAACTACTGTTGAGAACTACAGAAAACTCAAAGATGCAGGCATCGGAACATACATTCTTTTTCAGGAGACGTACCACAAGGACAGCTATGAGGAACTTCACCCCGCAGGTCCGAAACACAATTACGCATATCACACAGAGGCTATGGACAGAGCAATAGAGGGCGGTATTGATGATGTAGGTCTTGGCGTACTTTTCGGACTTGACAAGTATAAGTACGAATTTGCCGGACTTCTCATGCACGCTGAACATCTTGAAGCTGTTCACGGTGTCGGACCTCACACAATAAGCGTACCACGACTTAAAAGAGCCGCTGACATTGACCCGACACAGTTTGATAATGGTATTGATGATGAAACGTTTGCTAAAATTATTGCCTGTATCAGAATTGCTGTACCATATACAGGCATGATTATTTCCACAAGAGAAAGTGAATCATGCCGTGAAAAAGTGCTGAAACTTGGTATTTCACAGATTTCAGGCGGTTCAAGAACTTCTGTAGGCGGTTATGCAGGTTATACGGCAGAAGAAAGACCACACGACACGGAGCAATTTGATGTGTCTGACCAGCGTTCACTTGATGAGGTTGTAAACTGGCTTATCAAAGGCGGATTTATCCCGTCATTCTGTACAGCCTGCTATCGTGAGGGACGTACAGGCGACAGATTCATGGCACTCTGCAAAGTAGGTCAGATTCAGAACTGCTGTCACCCTAATGCACTTCTCACATTGCAGGAATATTTACAGGATTATGCAAGTCCTGAAACAAAGTCAATCGGTGAGGCACTTATTGACAGAGAAATCCAGAAAGTACCTGACCCTAAACGTCGTGAAAAGGCTATTGACTATCTTAACAGAATAAGAAATGGCGAACGTGATTTCCGTTTCTGATTAATATGAAGAACAGGGGGGCTTTCAGCTCCTCTGTTTTTTCACATTCATTCACAAAACTGTCATTAATGTGAAAATTCTGACACGTATTATTTCACAAATTTATATTTTTATATCAAATTCATTTCACATATAACAGGTATAATATAATCACAATAAAGAAAACAACACATACAAGTTGAAAGGAAACGTGATTATTATGAATGAATATAAATTTGAGATTATAGAGACAAATCCTGCTCCGAAAAAGCCGAAGAAACACACAGCATTGAAAATAACAGCATCTCTCATGGCTATGGCTGTTGTTTCAGCAGGTTCTATCGGAATATACAAGCAGGTTGCAGAAGTTCCGGTGCAGAATGTTGCAGTAGCAGAAGAATCAGTTGCAGGAAAGGTTATTGAGGCTGATGCAATGGGACTTATCAGAACAGAAACTGCTGATATAAAAATACTTACAACGGAGCAGGTTGTTGAAAAGGTACTCCCTGCCGTTGTCGGAATACAGTCGGAATTTACAACAACATTCAATAACAAAAGCGGTTACTTTTTCGGATATAATATGCCGTCTGAAAGCACATCTGTCGGAACAGGTACAGGCGTAGTAATCACAGATAACGGCTATATCGTCACAAATGCCCATGTTATATATGACAGTCAGTATGGCGCAGGTCTTGCCGATAATATTTCAGTACTTCTTGATGACGACAAGACATATGATGCGGAAGTTATCGGATATGACGTAGACTGCGACCTTGCTGTAATCAAAATAAATGCAGAGGGTCTTACTCCTGCCGAATTTGGCGACAGTGATGCTTTAAAACTTGGCGAATCCGTTACGGCAATAGGAAATCCACTCGGCTTTGAACTCATGAACACTGTAACAAGCGGTATCATCTCGGGACTTAACAGAAATATCACAATAAACGACAAGTCCATGAATCTTATACAGACAGATACTGCAATAAATTCAGGAAATTCAGGTGGTCCGTTAATCAACAAGTACGGACAGGTAATAGGCATAAACTCATCTAAAATGTCAAATTCATATGGCAGTGAGGCATCTATTGAAGGAATCGGCTTTGCAATTCCGTCAAATGAGGTATCAAAGATAGTTGACGATATAATGAAATACGGCTATGTAACAGGCAAGCCACAACTTGGCATAAGCTGTCAGGACGTTACGGAAACAGTATCAAGAATGTATAATATGCCGATTGGTGTATATGTAGTTAAAGTAACAACAGGAAGTGCATCAGACAAAGCAGGACTGAAGTCAGGCGATATTATTACAGAAATTGACGGCGAAAAAGTTACAACTTCTGACGAACTCAACGCAAAGAAAAATCTTCATTCAGCAGGAGATACAATAAAAGTCACATACATCAGAAACGGCGAAGAACATGAA
>CAMWKY010000304.1 GCA_947174965.1 uncultured Ruminococcus sp.
ATCCATAGTATCATTATTTCTCATAGCAAAAATTATGGGACATAAGCAAGTGGCACAATTAGATTTTTTTGATTATATTAACGGAATTACAATCGGTTCTATTGCTGCTGAACTTGCTACCGACCTTGAAACTCCCTGGAAATCTTTGATTGCTATGCTTATTTATGGTATGGTTGCTATCGGACTTAGTCTGGTTACTAATAAATTTCCAAAAGTGCGAAAATATGTTAACGGTTCTCCTACCATACTTATGAATGATGGGAAAATTTATCGCAAAAACATGAAAAAAGCCAAACTGGATTTAAGTGAATTTCTGACGATGTGTCGGGAACAGGGCTATTTTGATTTGAATGATATTCAGACTGCAATTTTTGAATACAATGGAAAAATAACCATACTGCCTAACAGTTCAAATCGTCCGGTTACACCTGCTGATATGAAATTACAGCCCGAACCTGAGCATATCAACACTGAAATCATCATGGACGGACGTATTATGGGTGAAAACTTAAAAAGAATGGGACTTGATTTAAAATGGCTTGAAAAGCAGATAAAGGCTCAAGGCTATCATGATGCCAAAGAAATATTTTTGGGATTATGTGATAATAATAATCAACTATCTTTATTTGCAACTAAATGACAGATTTTTCAGGATAAAAAATCAACCGCATACAGCAAGTATAAATGCTGTATGCGGTCTGCTTTTTATCCGAACATCTTCACAAATAATTCAGGAAAGCCATAGCAGAGTGTACACATAATTGCAGATGCAAGGCATAATCCAAGAAAAATTGCAGGGACTGCTTTTTTAAGCGGAATTTTTCTGAGTGCCGCAATAAGTGAGCCTGTCCATGCTCCAGTGCCGGGAAGCGGTATTCCTACAAATAAAAGCAAAAACCAAAATTCGCCTTTTTCCATTTTACTGCTCTTATTCATTGCTTTTTCCTCAAGATATGTTATGAATTTTGCAAGCAGTGGTATTTTGTGCTTTTTGATAAAGTCAAATATTTTGTCTATAAAAAGCAGTATTATTGGTATCGGGAGAATATTTCCCAGCATACATACCCATATTGCCTTCCATAACTCCATACCGAGAATTTTTGCCGCAATAATTCCACCTCTTAATTCAATCAGCGGAAGTATTGATACAAGAAACGGTATCAGCCATTCAGGTATACCATGTTCAGCAAGCCACGTTGTCAGGGTTTCTGTTAATTCGTTCATTTTGTAAATCCTTTCTGCAAATAAAATCTGAAATTATTATCGCATATTCTGACAAATTAGTCAAGCGGTTTGAATAAGTTTGCTTTTTACAACAAAATTCACAAAGATGCAACAGCTTTTTTGTTGAGTATACCCATAAATTCTTCGCCTGTTATTGTCTCCTTTTCAAGCAGGAATTTTGCAAGTTCATGAAGTTTGTCAATATTTTCTGTGAGAATCTTTTTAGCTTTTTCGTGAGATTTTTTGATTATATCATTTACTTCCTCGTCAATCTGTGTAGCTGTCTGTGCAGAGCAGGCAAGCGAAGTGTCTCCGCCGAGATATTGATTAGCAACAGTTTCAAGTGCAATCATATCAAATTTACTGCTCATTCCATAGCGTGTAATCATTGCACGGGCAATTTTTGTAGCCTGTTCAATATCGTTTGATGCTCCGCTTGTACAACTATGGAAAATAATTTCCTCTGCTGAACGTCCGCCAGTGAGTACAGCAATTCTTGCAAGTGCTTCGTCTTTCGTCATAAGGAACTTTTCGCCCTCATCTATCTGCATTGTGTAGCCTAATGCTCCGCTTGTACGTGGTATAATTGTGATTTTATGTACAGGTGCGGAATCTTTCTGCTTTGCTGCGACAAGTGCGTGACCGATTTCGTGATATGCAATAATTTCCTTCTCTTTCTGGGAAATAACTGCATTTTTACGCTGATAACCTGCAATTATTACTTCAACGCTTTCTTCTATATCAGACTGATTTACAACTTTTCTTCCGCTTCTCACTGCTCTTAACGCAGCTTCATTTATAATATTTGCCAGTTCTGCTCCTGATGCTCCTGCTGTAGCCCTTGCAATTGCATTGTAATCAATATTATCCTCCGTTTTTACTTTTTTTGCGTGTACTTTCAGAATAGCTTCACGTCCTGCGAGGTCGGGGAGTTCGGCTGGTATACGTCTGTCGAAACGTCCGGGGCGGAGTAATGCGGGGTCAAGTGATTCGGGACGGTTTGTTGCCGCAAGAATTACAACACCTTTTTTGCCGTCAAATCCGTCCATTTCTGTAAGCAGTTGGTTGAGTGTCTGCTCACGTTCGTCATTTCCGTTCAGACTTCCGTCACGCTTTTTTCCGATTGTATCAACTTCATCTATAAATACAATACATGGTGCTTTTTCGTTCGCCTGTTTGAATAAGTCACGCACTTTCGCCGCACCCATTCCGACAAACATTTCAACAAATTCAGAGCCTGAAATTGAGAAGAACGGCACATTTGCTTCACCTGCAACAGCTTGTGCAAGTAAAGTCTTGCCAGTTCCGGGAGGTCCTACAAGCAAAGCACCCTTCGGCAGACTTGCACCGATTTCTGCATACTTATTAGGATTATGCAGAAAATCAACAATTTCAACAAGTGCTTCTTTTGCTTCGTCCTGTCCTGCAACATCTTCAAAAGTTTTTCCGGTCTGTGCCTTTACATAGATTTTTGCATTGCTTTTTCCGAACGACATGGAATTTCCACCCATTTTTTTAGTCATGCCTTTCATGAGTACATTCCAGAGAACGATAAAGAAAATAATCGGCAGAACCCAGCTGATAAGAAATTCAAGCAGAAGATTATTTTCCTCAAAATTTTCCGTGAAATTTATGTTTTTATCACTGTGCAGACGGTCAACAAGTTCGGGGTCGTACATTCTGCCGGTAGAATATACCTGCTTATTGCCGTCATCAGTTTCAACTTCAAAGCGGATTTCCGAATCCTCAACTTTAACTTGAGTAATATTACCCTCATCAAGCTGATTCAGAAAAAAACTGTAATTTGTTTCCTTGATACTTCTTTTATTCAGCTGTGGCATGAGCAGAGCATTAAAAAGCAAAATGGAAACAAGGCTTATAATTGAAAAAATGACAATCTGTTTGACAAAATTTTTCTCATTTTTCATTTTTTGAAATCTCCTTTCTGATTCTGATAAAATTATAACATAC
>CAMWKY010000305.1 GCA_947174965.1 uncultured Ruminococcus sp.
AACAGGTAACTAACAAAAATATTAAAAATCCTCTATATTCTGTTATTTAAAGTTCTCAAAGAGATAAGAAATCGTCTAAAAAACGGCTATATTACGTTGTTTGTGAGATTTCAAATCTTGTTTGGTCAACTTTTGGACAACTAATAAAGACTGAATATACCACTCTGTCAGAAATGGCAGAGTGGTTTTTATTTTATTTGAGCTTTAACTCAATTTGTTCGGCTGTTTTTGCCTTTGTACTTCTCAAAATATCAGCATAAATGTCAGCAGTCACTCCGATATCGCAATGACCAAGATGCTCGGAAACAACTTTCAGGTCTATTCCGCTGTTGATAAGTATGGTAGCGTTGCAGTGTCTAAGCTGATGTAGGGTCATATCTTCAAATTCAGTTCCTTTGGTAAAACGTTTCAGCGAGTGATAGACTGAACTGCGGTCACGATAATTTCCAAGAGCTGATACAAATACCATTTCCGGATGAGTAAAATCATCACCGAGGGCAATTTTCAGTTTTTCGATGTAGGATTTCTGTTCAAGCAATATATTTTTCAGTTCCTGTCCCATACCAATAATACGAATACTGCTCTCAGTTTTAGGAGTAGTAAGCTCATGCTTTC
Organism: uncultured Ruminococcus sp.; assembly: GCA_947174965.1. GTDB lineage: Bacteria > Bacillota > Clostridia > Oscillospirales > Ruminococcaceae > Ruminococcus. The sequence continues at coordinate 616 of CAMWKY010000305.1, forward strand.
CACCGATGTCAGTTAAAGTGTGATTGATAGAGATTGTGTTGTTGTCAAAATCCACATCTTCCCACGCAAGTCCGAGACACTCTCCCGAACGCATTCCTGTATAGAGCAAAACCTTGATAATACGCTTGAAATCTTCGTCCCACGGATTGCTGTCAAGAAAAGAGAGAAAACGTTTCAGTTTATCTTCATTAAGAGCCTTGTTTTTATGGCTCTTTTTTCTTTTCGGGAGAATGACGTTATGACAAGGCGATTCACGGAGAAAACCTTGCTCAACACCTCTGCGAAAGATACTTTGAATTATAACGTACACCTTACGTACAGTAGCAGGGTTAAGGTTATATGACTGCATTATCTGCGTGAGTCTGGGTGTTGTAATATCCTTGACTTTCACATTTCCGAGTACTGGCTCAATGTGGTTTTTGTACTGTCCTTTGTAGGTGTAAACGGTGCTTGCTTTCAGCTCAATCGGAGCGTAATTCTTGAAATACCAGTCAGCAAGCTCCGAAAAACGCATATTTTCGTTAAGCTGAGAAAAACCCTTACAGTGACACTCAAACTCATAAGCATACTCCTGAGCTAACTTCTCCGCTTTCTTTGCCGTTACGTCCTTAGGCGGTGTAAATGTTGTGGATTTCATAAGTTTTTTGCCATTCATATCCGTGCCCACAAATACACGGATTCGGAACGTGTTTCCACGCTTTATTATATTTGCCAATGTAAATTCCTCCTATAATTTACACCTTGGCATATCTCTGCATCATCATTGTAGCGCACTTTTCTCTGTTTGTCAAGCACTTGAAAAAGAAATATGCCATAATTTGTCCTACATTATTCCAACTCAAACTTTTTCTTTTTTCTGTCGTTTGAGATTTGTTCTAATTGTTTATTCTGTTGTAGTTTAAAAATTTCCTTAGCCTTTGTAATAACGTTCGGGAAAAGATATTCAATAAGTTTCAGTAAATCCTGAAAGTAGCTGATTTTTTCTTCTAACTCTGAATTTCTGCGTTCAGCCCGATTATACTTCTGCTGATATTCTTTTTTCTGCTGAATAGCATCATCACGTTCGGCAATGATTTTGTCGCAATGCTGATGCAAATCATATATGGTGTTTTCACTTTTATACTGTAAATCTAAAGCATTTTTAGTGATATTTTGCAGAGTATCAATATTTTTCCTGATTTCGTCCTTGTGACGCATAATGGTGAATGAACTTTTCAACTGCTCATCGAGTTCAAAGCGTATATCGTCAAATTTTTTCTCTGTTTTTGAACTTTTTTCAAAATCGGGGATATATTGCAGAATATCGTTTGCCGTATTTCTTAACTGCTCCAGTTCTTCATGCGAAGAACTGATTTTATCCTGCATATATGACAACGAATTTTCCATAGAATCAAGCTGATTTTTCTTTTGTGTAAGCTGTGCATCAGCCTGTTCAATTTCTTTTTGCCGTTCCTGTTTTTTGTAATTAAGTACGCTTAAATGCTGATTTTCTGTTCCAAGCTGTTCCCATTCTATTCCACGTTCAGACATAAGTCCTGCAAGCACCTGTTTTTCGTTGTCAATCCACAATTTTGATGCAGTATTCAGCTTGCCCTCACCCTTAAATCCCTGCTGTTCCAACGCTTTTGTGAGCGATACTCTGGTTGAAAGTCCTCTTTTCTGCTCGGTTGCAAACGGTACAAAATCAATGTGCAGATGCGGAGTTTCTTCGTCCATGTGAATTACAGCGTTGAATACTCTCAGATGTGGATTTCTGCATTGAAAATCTTCCGCAAACTGTTTCAGAATACCGGCACAGATTTCAGCATCAGCCGTACCGATGTGAGTATCATCACGGTTGCCAATCTGAAAAATCACTTCATGAAATTCTTTTTCCTGTCGGCTATGACGTATATGCTCATGATAATCTTTGATACGTCTGTCTTTGCGAGTCTGCTTTGCATTGTACTTTTCAAGTGCCTCGTCAAACAGTTCATGATAGACCATTTTAATATCGTCCTGAACTATCATGATATTGTTAAATATTTTGCTTTTATCAACATTTTCAGTGATAATTTTTCGGTTGTTGTGGTGCGTACTTCCTTTACCGATGACCGCACTAATCGTCTTTTTCATAGAAATCTCCTTTAAAAAATCAGAAAAACAAACATTGCCTTTGTTACTTTCTGCGAAAGTAACACAAAGATACTTTTGACAGCCGAAATCCGTCTATCAAAAGTATCTGTTGCACTCTGCGAGGCTGAACGGCATACGGAGCTGCCGAAATTACTTCTGAAAATAAGAAATCAGGTCAGCCTTATTGATGAGAATTTTTCCACGTCTGCCCTCACCGGTGCGGATAAATTTTACTTTGTTCTGTGCCACGAGTTTGCGGACAGTGTTTTCTGAAAGTCCCTTTACAGCACCACAGCATTCCTTGACCGTGAGCATCTCAACAGGCTTTTCAACAGGTTCGGAAACTTCCATATCATTCGTAAGCTGAATTAACAGATTCATAATTTGGTCTGCGATTTTTTCTTTCTCAACGTGAGTTCGATGAAAAAAATATAGAAAAAACCGCCGAAATCTGTTATAAT
>CAMWKY010000306.1 GCA_947174965.1 uncultured Ruminococcus sp.
AAGTACATTCATGTAATTCTCTTTTTCTTATAAATTCTTCTCTTTCCGATTTGCTGTAATCAAAAGCACTTTTTATATTTTCAAACAATGCAAACAATGAATCAAAACCACTCATCTTATTCAGTTCTTCATCTCAAAATTTTCGCCTAATATATCTTTGTTTGATTCAAGTATAGGATTGATATATTCAGCAAGATATTCGTCAACCTGTTCAGCACTTCTGCCTGTATAATTTTCAGGCTTGAGAACTGCATCAAGTTCATATTTTGTAACCATAAATGCAGGGTCATTTACAATAAGGTCACAAAGATTGTTGTCTCTGCCGTATTTCTTTACTTCCATAGCTGCTGTCATGGAATATTCTCTGATTTTTTCGTGCATATCCTGACGGCTTGCACCTTTCTTTACTGCGTCCATCATTATATTTTCTGTAGCCATGAACGGGAGTTCTGCCATTACACGACGGCGAATAATTTCAGGATATACAACCATGCCGTCTGTTACGTTCATCATTATATTAAGTATTGCATCTACACCCAGAAATGCTTCTGCAACTGAAATACGCTTGTTTGCAGAATCATCAAGAGTACGCTCAAACCACTGTGTACCTGCTGTAAATGCAGGGTTAAGGCTGTCAATCATGACATATCTTGCAAGTGATGTGATACGCTCACATCTCATAGGATTACGCTTGTATGCCATTGCAGATGAACCAATCTGACTTTTTTCACGTGGTTCTTCCATTTCCTTGAACGATTGTAATATTCTCATATCATTTGAAAATTTACTGCATGACTGTGCAATACCGCTAAGTACGTTAAGCACCTGCGAATCAACTTTTCTTGAATACGTCTGACCCGATACCGCAACTACGCTGTCAAATCCCATTTCTTCAGCTATCATCTTTTCAAGTTCCTTAATTTTAGACGTATCACCGTCAAAAAGTTCAACAAATGATGCCTGTGTGCCTGTTGTACCCTTTGAGCCAAGAAGCTTTAATGAAGATATTCTGTATTCTAAATCCTCAAAATCCATAAGCAGTTCATTGAGCCAGAGTGTAGCACGCTTGCCGACTGTTGTAAGCTGTGCAGGCTGTAAATGTGTGTACGCAAGACACGGCATATTCTTATATTCATCTGCAAATTTTGCAAGGTTATTCATTACATTGATAAGCTTACGGCGGACAACCTGCAAAGCATCACGCATGATTATTACATCTGTATTATCGCCTACATAGCATGATGTAGCACCAAGATGTATAATTCCCTCTGCATCAGGACAAGCCTGTCCATATGTGTAAACGTGTGCCATAACGTCGTGACGCACCTGCTTTTCACGTTCATTTGCTGTTTTATAGTCAATATCGTTTATATGCTCCTCAAGCTGTTTAACCTGTTCTTCTGTAACATTCAGACCAAGTTTCATTTCTGCTCTTGCAAGTGCAACCCAGAGCTTTCTCCATGTTGTAAATTTTTTGTCTGCCGAGAAGATATACTGCATTTCCTCACTTGCGTAACGTGTGCAGAACGGTGATTCATAGCTGTTGTAATTTTCACTCATAATATTTTTACTCCTTTTTTTGCGGACTGACCGCATATTTTTCATTTTAATTATAGCATTTTATTGATTTCATGTCAACTTTTTCAGAAACCTGCTTTTGAAAGTTCATTCATAAATGCAGGCTTGCGGTTGTAGTTTTTACGGAAATCATCAGCAATCAATACAGCATTATTTCTTCCGCATTCCTGCGCATATATTTTCAGAACTCTGCAAACTTCATGATACTGCTTTCTGTCAGATGCGTTCTTTGCTGTGTCACGGATTACTGTTTCAAAAAGAAGTCTGCCTTTTTCTTCATATGCTGTATTTTTCATGTGTTTATAATATTCAGAAATACGAAATCTGCCTTTTACACATTCATCATATATTCTGTTTGTCATGTTTTCCTCAACAATCATGAAATGATATGAGCCATTGTTCTTGTCATTTAAAAGACGTTCAATTTCAAGCATCTTTTTTTCGACAGGTATCAGATTTTTCCATTCGCTGTAATATTCTGTTCTTCTTTCCATTACAAGCTGACGGCATATGTCAACAAGCTTTTCATTATTTGTCATTCTGTATATTTTGTGCAGTTTTTCAAGCCACTGCACTTTATATCCGTCATTTTCCATTCCGTTTAAAGCAAGTTTTTCTGCTTCTGCAAAATCTTTCTTCTCAATGGCAATATCTATCGCTTTCATGCGGTAAGAGGACATATAGATATATTTGTAGATAAAGCTGATGCGTTCTTCTTCTGTTCCATATTTTTCCAGAATATCAAAACGCTGACCGATAGTTTCACCTTTTTTAAAACCTGATACCGAATGTTCCATAAATGACAGCAGATTGTCAAGTTTCTGTCTGTATTCAGGAATTTTTGCAAATTCAAGCATTGCATGAAAAAGATAGTCCGACCCGTCAATTTCATTTGAACCGTCCCATACGTTCACAAGATAAGACCACGCTCTGCTGATTTTTTCGGGGTCACCCTCTTTTATAAGAGATTCTGCCGTCAATGTGATATTTGTTGAATAATCATTGACAACCTCAAACAGCTCCCAGCTGTCCTCATCTTCTTCATAATAATAATCAGAACAGTTATATATATCCGTACTTTTAAGCTGACTGATAACATTGCAGTATACCTTTATTTTTTCGGCTGAATCATCTATATATGAAATTTTTTCAAATATAGTTTCTGTTGCTGTAACCATCTGCTCAACACTGCTGTGACCGTCAAAGAATTTTCTTGCCATTTTTTCAAATTCATCAATAATTTTGTCTGTATCTTTAGTATCTGAAAGTTTGAGAGTGAGATAATCTCTGAAAGCCTTATCTTTTGATGCGTACTCAAGAATCACATCAACAAGCAAATTCTTTTCACAGTTTGCAACAAGTTCATTAAGTGGTTTTTTTTGCACGGTGATAGTATTATATCTGTCACGGAGAGCATATAATACAGCTGCTTCATGCTTGCAATAAAGTCCATATTCATACGGACAGTCACAGCTTATGTAATCAATTTCGCCGTTTTTGTCCAAATCAATATCGACTTGATACACATCACTGCCGTCAACTTCTGCTGTATATGATTTGTCAGATGTCTTTTCAAGAGAATACACACAACCGCTGTTATAGTAGTCTTT
>CAMWKY010000307.1 GCA_947174965.1 uncultured Ruminococcus sp.
TAATATTATCTCCTTCCATATATGCAAATGTTGGAAGTATAGCAGAAACTGCCATTGCAAGACCTCCGGCTGATATTGTTTTCAGTGATGTGACCTTACCACTTGCATTATTGTCCTTAACTGAAAATCCGAACATTAATGAACCCAGAAGCAATGCCAAAGTACCGACACGTCTTGTCCACTTGCCGATGAAAGAAAGTATTGCACTGAATTCGTTATTTGCAGCAGTGTTCGAATAAACAGAGGGAATATTGAATATTGATAAATCACGTATTGCCGAAACAATCATAAAGCCTGAAATCATCACAAGAACTGCCTGTAACTGTTCCTTTGCATCTTCATTCTTTATTGCCAGTGCAAATTTTATTGCTCCGATAAATGCAACCAGTCCTCCGATACGTGCAATCCATGTACTGAAAAAATCAAGTCCGTTCTGAGCAATTTCAGCAGGAGTTCCACCGGGCGGTTCAGGAAGTATTGACACAAGCATAGTAAACATTATAAAAACCTCCTTTTTTGATTATCTGTCCCGACAAAAAAGCCGGAACAGACAACATTTTTAAGGGTGTGTAGGTTGTGTTATTTTTTTATGAGAACAAGTCAAACATATCAACAGCAAGACAGATAGCAAATATAACAAATCCGGCTACCATTGTGAGAAGTCCGTTCTGTTTCTGGTCAGCATCATTATTTTTAATTGCAAGACCGAACATTACAGCACCAACAAATGCTACCATTGCACCAATACGGCGAATCCAAGTAATAAAGAAATTGATTACATTGTTGTATGCTGTATCGGCTGTACTTGAACCACTTGCTGTACCATTTCCATTACCTGTATTTCCACCAGCAAGTATAACGAACTGTGGTTCTTCAAAAGAAGCATATGTATCAAAAGTCATTCTGTCAGGAGCATCAAGTGGAGTAACATTAAAATTTTCCTCAGTATCAGTAATTGGAAGTTCTGCAACAGTAACTGTTTCAGAAGTCTTATCAGTAGCCATAACAGACACTGCACTGAAAGAAAAAACAATCTGGAGCATAAAAGCTGAAATCATGGCTGTTACAAATCTTGTAAATATGGTTTTCTTTTTTGAAATCTTCATTTTAAAAAATCCTCTTTTCTTGTAATTTGATTACTATTCATCGAATATTCCGAAATCATCTTCGGGTAAATCACTTATAAATTCATCGCTGTATGATTCTGTAGTATCTGCAAAAGCTTCTTCTATCAGATTTTCTACATCTTCAAACGATTCAGCGTGTTCTTCAGGTTCTTCATAGAAAATATCATAATCTATGTTGGATTCCTCTGACACAGCGGAAACTTCTTCATCAGCATCATTATCATTCCCCTCCTTTTCAGTTTTGACAGGTTCGCCTAAATCCAATGATTCAAGTTCGGAAACTTCACCGAATGCAGGCGAATCATCAATATATTCCTCAGAAAAAGCTTCACTGATAATTTCTTCCGCATACAGTTCTACTTCTTCATAAGTTTCAAAATTAATCTCAATCTCAGGAATTTCATTTTTACTGAAAATTATTTCAATTTTCTTATCCTGTTCCTGATTTTCTATATTTGAATCTGCAATTTCAACAGATTGTTTTTTATTATTTTTTTCTGTAAATTCCCGTAAAGTTATGGCATGAACTGTTTTTACATCAAACGCATTTGCCTTGTCATAATCTTCCAGAAATTTATAATTAGGGTGTTGTTCAATCGGATATTTGGAGCAGTAAAACGGATTATGTGAACGAATCCGCACAATACAGTCACTGATGGGCATTGTTGCAACTTCATTTGGCTGCATCAGTTCACGTCCGAGAATACTGTTATTTTCGGACGTACTGGGTGATTTGCCTTTGGTACGGTTATATCCTCTGATGTCAATAGTTTCTTTTCCGAGAGCTTCGGAAATATATTTCAGAGTACTTTCCTCCTGACCACCAAGAAACAGCAGACTATCGCAGTTACCAGTGATAACTTCCCAAGTTTTTTCATACCTTGCCTTTAATTGTGCAAGATTCTGGACAATAACATTCAGTGACATTCCCATAGAACGCACAAATGCGATTACTTTATCAAAGTCAGGAATTTGACCTATATTAGCAAATTCGTCCATTATACAGCGTACATGAACAGGAAGTGTTCCGCCGTATTTGAAGTTTGCACGGTTTGCAAGAACATCAAACATCTGAGTATAAAGCATAGCAACAAGAAAATTGTATGTAGAATCAGTTGCCGGAATAATCAAGAATAATGCTGTTTTTCTGTCGCCAAGAGTTTCAAGTCTGATGTTATCACAGCAAGTCAGATTCATCATGTTGTCCATATTGAACATAAAAGTTTTTACGTTGGCACTTGATAAAAACGACTGCCCTGTTTCTTCGGGAGCATTACGGACTTCCTTGTACAAGCGTCCTGCAAGTGTATCACCTTTGCGTTTTTCAAGTTCTATGAAGTCCTTATCAAGCGGACACAGAAACGCTTTTGACTGCCTTGCACGGAAATCATCTTCACTTTCATCAGGCTTTCTTTCAAGAAAAAATCCGTCAGGTGCTTGACTTCCACGTGGCGGATATTGCAGTCTACGCATTTTTTCTGTAACTGAAAAGAAATTAAGATTTGAAGTATCTCTTGTTTCAGGAATAATTTTTCCACTTTCATCAAATTTAGCGTTATACTCACTTTCTTCAAAAAGCAGAAAGGTAATTGCTTCAAGAAGTGACTGACCTTTCTGACTCCAGAAATCATCTTTTTCACCGTCACCCTTTGTTGACTTGAAAAGTACATTTACCATTTTTTTAATGTTATCCTGCGACAAATCACCATTATAGTCATAAACATAATGAAACGGATTGTAGTTGTTGGAATGTTCCATTTGTATTAGATTCAGAACACACACTTCATACCCTGCTTCGGTCAGCATTTTGCCTGTAGATTGAAGAATTTCGCCTTTTGGGTCAGTGACAACGTATGAAGTATGCAGCTGCATTATATTTGGTTTTGCGAAAAATCTTGTCTTGCCTGAACCTGAACCGCCAATGATAAGCACATTCAGATTCAGAAGATGCTGTCTGGAATTGAGTGACAGATAAACTTCTTTTGTGAGGACAATATTATTATCAATAATTACTCCTACAAAATTTCCTTTTTTATCAAAAACACGTTTGCCGTCAGA
>CAMWKY010000308.1 GCA_947174965.1 uncultured Ruminococcus sp.
TTACAGGCAAAATATTATGCCAAGCTGAAAAAAGACGTTGGACTTGCTCCTGAACTCAAAAACGATTCTGAAACGGTCTTAAAACAGTCTTCAAAGAGTGTTAAAAAGGCGTTTGACGAGTATTCCAAAGCAGAACGTGAAGAAATGGCAGAATGGATAGGAATACTCAGGGAGTGGCAGGAACTGCGTGTAAATTACAAGAAAAAAACTGATTTTGATGCCGATTTTGTAGGCAAATGCAGGATTGAACACCCTGAACTTGATGTAAGTGTTGATATTCTTTATAGAAAGTACGCCGCATATAAAGCTAATGATTATGACGGTTTGATTGACAAGCGTGGCGGCTGGAACAGAGGGACAAGCAGTATCAGGGAGGAAGTCTGGCAGATATATGCAAGCCTGTATCTAACTTTCCAGAACCCGAAAGTGAGCGTATGCTACAGGCGTACAGTTGCGTGGTGCATAACCCATTACCCCGAATTTGTTGACGGTATTCCCGATGTATCAGCATTCAGACGACGTACCAAAAAGGAACTCAGCGGAGCTGTTGCATCATGGGTACGTGACGGAGAACAGACCTGCATGGCGAAGTTTGGAATCTGTGCGGAGCGTGACTATTCAAATCTCAATGCAAATGATGTGTGGATTTTTGATAACCACACGCTTGACGTTATTTCAATCGCCTCCAACGGCAGACCGCACAGAATGTCACTTACAGCAATTCAGGACGCAAAAAGCGGTGTTATTGTCGGATATAATCCATGCGACGACCCTTGCTCCGAATCAACACTTTTTGCAGTACACAGGGCAGTTTCAGGCGGTTACGGACTTTGCAGATATGCTTACCTCGACAATGGTACTGAGTTCTGTGCATCAGACGTTGCAGGCGGAGGTCACCGAACAAGCTGGAACAAAGCGGAAAAGCCCCCTGCTATATTTGAACTTTTAGGAATCAAGGCACAGTTTGCACTTCCTGCAAACCCCGACGCAAAGAATATCGAGCGTTTCTTCTATACATTTAAGGAGCATTTCTCAAAGTCACAGAGTGGATTCTGCGGTGGTACAGTCGTTGAACGCCACGAGAGTATGAATGAGCGTGTGAAAAACAGGAAAATTCCCACAGATGAAGAAGTAATGGAAATACTTGACCTGTATATCAAAAGCTACAATGCAGGCGAATACGGCGGTAAAGAAACAAAATTCAAAGGCATGAGCCGTATTGAAGTATGGAATCAGAGTGTAAATTCAGACCGTGTGAAGTTCAGGGACGTGGCATCGGAAGAAGATTTGGCACTCCTGCTTGCAAGAAGTACCCGTTATCAGAAAATCAGCCGAAACGGCGTATTTGTCAAAATGTATGGCAAAAAGATATGGTTCAGGAATGATGATACAGTTTTTGAAGAAGACAGGGAAGTGTATGTAAGATACAACCCATACAATCTTGAAAGCGTAAGAGTATACGACAGATATACTGACAAATATCTCTGCACTTATCCGAGAGCAGATTATCTTGATGTGCCATTCCTTGCAGCTGAATCAGAAGAAGGCAAAGACAAGATTGCAGAGTTTCAGAAAAAATACGCTGAAACAAGAAAAGCTATCAAATCAAAGGCTGAAAGCTACACAAATTCGCCGTATGCAGTTGATTTCAATGAAGCGGAAATCAATGAAATGTGGCTTGCAGCTAAAAGCTATGAAGTCAGAAAACCTACGGATTTCGAGCCTGTCACGGCACAGGAAATAAATATTGAATATCCAGAGCGTGAAGATATTATTGATGTGGACTATTCAGAACTTGAAGAACTCAGGGCGATGAATGACAGGCTTGAAATAGCTAAAAAAGGAGCTTGAAAAAATGAATAAGGACGAACTTAAAATAAAGATTCAGGAGCTTGCCGGCGAACTCGGTACAACTCCCGAAAAAGTCACTGTGGTAATCAGCGGACTAAGCAATGAATCCGTGACAAAAGCACTTAACGGCGAAGATGATAAAAGTCTTGCGAAAATAGAGAAGTATTTTACTTCAAAAGATTACATATCTTCCCTCTATTCTGAAGAACAGCTTGAAATTATCAGGCAGTTCGAGAGACGTATAATTGAAACTGGAAGTGTAAGCAAGGCACTCGGAAATGCCGATATATCTGAAAGTACGATGTCGAGTATCAGAACAGGCACTTATAAAGGTGTTGTGGACAAGATGTTCTCGAAAATCAGCAGTTTTCTTGAACTCAAAGACGAAAATTCAAAGGTGTACAAGCATGAGGGCTACGTACCAACGAGCATTTCAGAGAGCGTTTATGAGAACATCAGGACTGCACATATCAGAGGCGTGTGTATTATGGTAACGGGCGACGCAGGCATCGGCAAGACTGAAGCAGCAATGCAGTACAGAGCTACACACCCCGATAATTCAGTGATTATCACTGCCGAAGAGCCAAGAACGCCAAAGACCGTAATGCTTGAAAAACTCGCTGAAGAACTCGGAATCGACCTGTCGGGAACACGAAGCAGTATGTACTTCCGTAAAATCCTTTCGGAACTGCATGACGGTACAGTTATAATCGTCGATGAAGCACAGAATTTCAAGTTTGAGGCAATCGACACTCTTAGAGGCTTTGCTGACTACTTCCACAATAAAAATCTTGGTACTATCGGTATTGTCTGCATGGGCAACGATACTTTCAGACAGCAGTTTTTCGGTAAAAGCGGTATCGGAAAAGAGCAGGTCTGGAACAGGTTTGTCGAACGCCCGATGTACACGACTAAAAATATCAGATATAAAGACATTGAACTTCTTTTTCCAGAACTGGTCAAAAAGAATATGCAGGAAGAACTTGATTTTCTCTGTGCAATTGCAATTCTGCCACAGGAAAATATCCGTTCCGCCGTACACCTTTACACAATAGTCTACAGCAAACACAAGGGTAACTGTAATACCGAAACGCTTAAAAAACAAGCTAAATATATGCAGATTCGCATTCCAAACAGCAAAGCCGAAATTGATGCCCTGACAAAAAAAGTACAGTATATGAAACAGGTGGCAAAATGCAGAAGATAATCAACAGAACAATTGCAGGAGTTGTAATTGCACAGCTCCTGAGCATAATTTTCAGGCATTCAGTCACAATCGGCGGAGAAATACTTATACCCGTACTTGTACTGCTCATCAGGCAGGCGG
>CAMWKY010000309.1 GCA_947174965.1 uncultured Ruminococcus sp.
CTGTATAACGAAAAAAAACCGTTACTTTGACGAAAATTCAATATATCATTAACATATTATTGACAAATGCAGAAAAAATGATATACTTATAATTAGTAGATGTTTTTAGGAGGTTGACCTGCAATGCGAAATATATGGCATGATATAAGTCCGAAACGCATAACACCACAGAATTTCTATGCTGTTATTGAAATCGGCAAGGGCAGTAAGATAAAGTATGAGCTTGACAAGGAAACAGGATTAATCAAAATGGACAGAATCTTGCACACGTCCACGCATTATCCTGCAAACTATGGCTTTATTCCACGAACATATTCAGATGACCTTGACCCTCTCGACGTTCTTGTACTTTGCTCTGAAAGACTTATGCCACTCACTCTTGTAAAATGCTATCCTATAGGAGTTATAAGAATGCTCGACAATGGACATCATGATGATAAAATTATAGCTGTTCCTGTAGATGACCCGAATTACAATATGTATGTGGATATAGAACAGATTCCGAAACATATTTTCGATGAAATGACACACTTTTTTACAGTTTACAAAGAACTTGAACACAAAACAACTGTCGTAAACGAAATAGACCATGCTGACGTGGCAAAAGAAATTATTGAGCATGATATTGAAAACTATATCAATAATTTCTGCAAATAAAAAGATTAAATTAAAAAGCGAAAGGAATTTTTTATGATTGCATCAGGCGGAAATTTATTTGGCAGTGAAATAAGTGCTGCACCTCTCGGCATTATTGCCATGAACAGCGTTACAGAACTTGGAAACAAGATTAACAGCTATCTTGTTGACTGGTCAAGAAAAGCAGGCTATGACATTGATACTTTTCTTATTGAAAATGAATGTCCACGCTTTTCATCTGGTGACGGAAAAGGTCTTATAAAATCAACAGTAAGAGGAAAAGACCTCTTTATCATTGTTGATGTCGGCAACTATAATGTTAAATATAACTATTTCGGATTTGAAAATGCCATGTCTCCCGACGACCACTATCAAGACTTAAAGCGTATAATTCAGGCGGCAAGCGGTAAGGCTCACCGTGTAAATATCATTATGCCTATTCTTTACGGTGGCAGACAGCACAGAAGAAGCTACAGAGAATCCCTCGACTGCGCTTGTGCATTGCAGGAACTTGAAGCTATGGGTGTATCAAATATTGTTACTTTTGATGCTCATGACCCACGTGTACAAAATGCTGTACCTCTTATGGGATTTGATAATGTTATGCCTACTTATCAGGTACTTAAATGTATGCTCAAAGAAATCAAGGATATAAATCTTACAAAAGAAAAGTTCATGATTGTATCACCGGACGAAGGCGCACTGAACAGAAATATGTATTATGCGTCTGTTCTCGGAGTTGATATGGGTATGTTCTATAAACGTCGTGACTATTCGCAGGTTGTCAACGGCAGAAATCCTATAGTCGCACATGAATATCTCGGAAATGACGTAAAGGGCAAGGATATTTTTGTTGCTGACGATATTATCTCATCAGGCGAATCAATGCTCGACCTTGCATACAATCTCAAAAAGAGAGATGCAGGCAGAATCTTCACATACGCTACATATACCATCTTCACAAACGGACTTGAAAAATTCGACAAGGCTTATGCTGACGGTATAATTGACGGTGTATTTGGCACAAATCTTACATACCGTTCACCCGAACTTCTTAAGCGTGAATGGTTTCACGAAGTTGACGTATCAAAGTTTATCGCTTACTTTATTGAAGCAATCAACCATGATGTTTCTATCAGCCAGATTCTTGACCCGCACGCAAAAATTGATGCACTTCTTAAAACATACGGCATGAAATAATAAAATAACCGACTGTCAACTAAAGGCAGTCGGTTTTTGTTTTATTATTTTAAAAATTGCGGATTATCTGTTCTCTCCAGCAAATAATCTATTGATACATGAAAATAATCTGCAATAGCTATCAGACTTTTGTAATCCGCCTCTCTTACCTCATTTTCATATCTGCTTATTGTATTTTGTTCCATATTTAACTCAATAGCCAGTCTTTGCTGTGTAATTTTCTTCTCTTTTCTTAACTCTTTCAATCTCATAATCAACCACTGATTTCATTTATTAAATCTGCCCGAAAACGCAATCTGTTTATAGTGCATTTTCAACAAACTTGAAATTTATGCTTGACATTATTATACCATTGTGGTATAATAAAATTATCCCGAAATGGTATATTTAAAATCAAGGAGGTTTTCATATGAAGAAAACAACAAGAATTATTTTGGCAATACTTATGGTCTGCATTTCCGTCTTTGGATTATGTTCATGCGGTTCAGACAAAAAATCAATCATTGGTACGTGGTCTGAAACAAGACGACTTATTGATTGTGGAATAATATTCGATGCAGGCAATGAAGGAAAAAAATATGAAGAAGGAGATACTTACGACCATTTTTCGTGGAAAATTTATTCCAAATACACATGTGAAAAAAATGGTGAAAAAGTTACGTACAAGCCAACAAATAACTATAATGGAGTATTGGTTATATTTGTTGATGATGATAGTGCTATTTTTTATTACAGATTTGATGATGAAAAAGAAAAATTATATCTTCTTGATGTTGGTGATGATGAAGAAGTTGAAAAGGTATATAACCGCAGATAAACAAAAATAACCGACTGTCAATTTTAACGGCAGTCGGTTTTTGTTATTCAAGAAATTCCGGCGGTACATTATCGGTCAGCCATACACCATTTTCGGAACAGTAGAATTTGTAGCCTTGTCTGTACATTTCTCCCGAAAGTACTTTGAATATACGCAGTTTTCCGTGACGCACACCAACTTTTGACGCTGTTTCCTCATCTTTTGAAAGATGTACATATTGTCTCTGCATTTTTTTAAGTCCCTCTGAAAGAATTGACTCCACAAAGCGTTCAGCAGTACCATGATACAGAATTTCAGGTGGAATTTTTTCAGCAAATCTCATATCAATATCAACAGAATGACCCTGATTTGCACGGATTTTTGATTTATCCGCATTAAAGCTGTAACGTCCTTTTTCATCTTCAGCAACGATTTTTTCAAGTATCGTCATATCAATATTATACTTGCTATGACTGTTTATGCCGTTGATAAGCTGTTTTGTATCTGCCCATGCACCATAATACTC
>CAMWKY010000310.1 GCA_947174965.1 uncultured Ruminococcus sp.
GAGTAATGATATGGAAAAGATTTACGAAATACACAATCTTGGCTGTGCGCATTGTGGCGGTAAGATTGAGGAGGCAATCAAAAAACTTGACGGCATAGAAGATGCAAGTCTGAATTTTCCTATGAGAAAAATAAAAATCAAAGGCAATATCACTGATGAACTTCTTTCGGAGATAAACAGGCTTGCCGGAAAAATTGAAGCAGGAGTTACAATAGCAATTCCCGACGAACATCATCACGAACACGAACATCATCACCATGACAAAGACTGCTGTTGCGGTCACGAACATACACACGAGCATAGTCATGAGCATGAACATAGTCACGAACACGGTGAAAGCGGAAAAGGTGAGCTGATTTCCCTTATTATAGGTATCGTTGTATTTGCATCTGCTCTTATTCTGCATCATAAAAATGAAAATGATATAGTTTCAATTGTGCTTTTTGCTTTGTCATACTTAATTCTTGGATATAATATAATAATCTCAACATTTAAAAATCTTAGCAAAGGCAATTTCTTTGACGAAAATTTCCTTATGACTGTCGCAACTGTCGGAGCATTTGCGCTTGGTGAATATTCAGAGGCAGTCGGAGTTGTACTCTTTTTCAAGATAGGTGAACTTTTTGAAGATTATGCAGTATCAAAGAGCCGTAAAGCTATAACAGATGTATCAAAACTGCGTGTAGACGAAGCAGAAGTTTTAAGAAACGGTGAGTTTGTGCGTATCGATGCAGATGAAATTGAAATCGGTGACATATTGAGAATAAGGGCAGGGGAGAGAATTGCAACAGACGGTATTGTCGAAACAGGCGAATCAAGAATTGACACATCTGCCGTAAACGGTGAGCCTGTACCTGTTGCAGTTCGCAAAGGTGATGCGGTAATGTCTGGTTGTATCAATCTTTCAGATACGTTTACACTAAAAGCAACTACATCGGCAGAAGATTCAATGATTTCAAAAATTGCACAGGCTGTTGAAGATGCGTCAGCAGAAAAACCAAAGATTGACAGATTTATCACACGCTTTTCAAAAGTATACACTCCAATAGTGATTACAATTGCCGTACTTACAGCCGTTCTTGGTTCGCTCATAACTTACAACTGGCAGGACTGGATATACTCTGCATTGACATTCCTTGTAATAAGCTGTCCTTGTGCATTGGTACTTAGTGTACCGCTTGCATACTTTTCGGGAATCGGTGCATCATCAAAACTTGGCATACTGTTCAAGGGCGGTAACTCAATAGAAGCACTTGCAAAAGTCAAGGCAATTATATTTGACAAAACAGGTACTCTTACAAATGGCAGTTTTACAGTGACAGATATAAAGACCTGCGGAGAACTTACAGAAAGTGAACTTATGCAGATTTGCGGTAGTTGTGAGCAGATTTCCTCACACCCTGTAGCAGAAAGTATCACGGCAGACTGCAAAGCCAGAGGAATACAGCTTGATGAGCCTGATAAATCAGGTGAGCTGTCAGGACGTGGAGTATACGCAGAACTGAACGGAAAAAAGATACTCTGCGGAAATGAAAAACTTATGCAGGAAAAAAATATCATGCTCCCCGATATGCCCGATTCAACAGGAAGTGTTGTATATATTGCCGTAAACGGCAGGGCAGAGGGCAGAATCATAGTTTCAGATTCAATTAAAAGAACATCTGAAAATGCTGTTGCAGAACTTAAAGGCATGGGCATATATACAGCAATGCTTACAGGAGATAAAGCGGAAAATGCAAAAACTGTCGGCGACAAAATAGGCGTTGACTATGCAGTCGGCGGACTTATGCCCGATGAAAAACTTAAGGAACTCAACAAAATAAGAGCTGAAAAAGGTGTTGTTATGTTTGTCGGAGACGGAATAAATGATGCTCCTGTACTTGCTGGTGCTGATATAGGCGGAGCAATGCAGACCGGTGCAGATATTGCACTTGAAGCATCTGACGCTGTATTTATGAACAGTGAGCCTGAAACGATTGTATTTGCAAAGAAAATCGCTGATAAGACATTGCGCATATCATATCAGAATATAATCTTTGCACTTGCAATAAAAGCATTTGTGCTTGTACTTGGTTTAATCGGTCACCCTAATATGTGGCTTGCCGTATTTGCTGATTCGGGAACAGCAATGCTTCTGATACTTAATTCTATAAGAGCATTGAGTATAAAACAATACAAAAAGAATTAAGGTTTATAAAGCCGTCCCTGATATGTATCTCGGACGGCTAATTCTTTATCTATACCGCCAATTACAGCTATCTTGTCCCTGCTCCAGTCGGGAGCAATAAGCTTACTTTTATCGCCGTCACCCGTGATACGCTCAATAACAGTTTCAGGCGGTATAAGTTCAAGCTGTTTTACAACTGTATCAATATATTCCTCACGGCTCATGAGTGATATTCTGCCTTCTTTGTACATTTCCGCAAGCTTTGTGCCTTTTATTACGTGAAGCATCTGTATTTTCAAGCAGTCGGGACGGAGCAGGGCAGTCTGTCTTGCTGTTTCAGTCATCATTTC
The DNA here is from genome assembly GCA_947174965.1 of uncultured Ruminococcus sp. GTDB lineage: Bacteria > Bacillota > Clostridia > Oscillospirales > Ruminococcaceae > Ruminococcus. The sequence goes on from CAMWKY010000310.1 coordinate 2,518, forward strand.
AGCTGTTTCAAAAGGGAGACTGTTTATTATATGCAGGCACACACGTATATTATTTTGTTTTAATTTATAATATCCCCTGATAAATTCGTCATGCGTACAGCATCTGTTGATTAGTTTTATTGTTGATTCGTGTATTGTCTGCATACCAAGTTCAACAGTAAGATTCGTAAGTGAATTAATTTCGCACAACAGGTCTATAATATCATCAGACAGGCAATCTGCTCTTGTGCCGATTGAAATACCCTCTATATGCGGAAAAGCAAGTGCCTTATAGTAAATATCCCTTAGTTTTTCCGCTGGTGCATATGTGTTTGTATTTGCCTGAAAGTATGCGATAATCGGAACAGTGCCGTTTTTGCGGAATATTCTTTCAGATTCAGCTTTAAGCTGTTCTGCTATATCAAGTTCACCTTTTGTAAAATATCCGCTTCCGCCGTCACAGAAGATACAACCGCCGTAACCCTTTGAGCCGTCAATATTCGGGCAGGTGAAACCGCAGTCAATCACGGCTTTATATAGTTTATGTCCATAGTTTTTTTTGAAATAATAGTTAAGTGTGTGATACCTTTTGTTATCAGATGTGTATTTAAACATACAAAATCACCTCAATATAAA
>CAMWKY010000311.1 GCA_947174965.1 uncultured Ruminococcus sp.
CTTGAAAACCGTTTGCCCAAAAGGCACGTGGGTTCGAATCCCACCCTCTCCGCCATATTATTACTAATCACTAATGCGGAAGTACCCAAGTGGTGAAGGGGCTCCCCTGCTAAGGGAGTAGGTTGGGAAACTGGCGCGAGGGTTCAAATCCCTCCTTCCGCGCTCATTTATTTTATATGCGGACTTATCCAAGTGTTCAAGGAGCTTTCACCTACATGAGAGTATGCTGTTAAATCAGTTCGGGAGTTAAAATCTCCCAGTCCGCCAACAAAAACCAAATACAAATATGGAGAGGTATCAAGGCAATTTTGAAAACCGTTTGTCCAAAAGGCACATGGATTCAAATCCTTTCTTCTGCGCTAATTTATGCGGATTTACCCAAGTGTTCAAGGGGCTTTCACTCCAAATGAAAGTAGACTGTTAAGTCAGTGCGGGGGTTAAAATCCCCCAGTCCGCCAACAAAACTAAATATAAACATGGAGAGGTATCGAAGCGGTCATAACGAGGCGGTCTTGAAAACCGTTTGCCCAAAAGGCACGTGGGTTCGAATCCCACCCTCTCCGCCAATTTTTCAGCTGTATTTCATAAGATACAGCTTTTTTATTTGAAAAATGAAATCAGCAGAGTTTTATTTCCTCTGCTGATTTTTGTCTGTATTAAAGCATTGCTGTCAACTGCATAATTATCTCACTGAAATATCGTGGACTGACTTCATCAGCTTTGAGCTTGTTCTTGTAATCGCCGTATCTGTAAAATCTCAATTCTTCTATATCAACATCTTCTGCATCAATCTGATAAACGCCGATATATGTACCAGAGAATGTGAGTTCTGCCATATATCCCTCAAAAACGGACTTATTGTCAGCAGTTTTTACTCTCTTGTTTATGTCATAATGATAAAATTCAAAGAAACAGCCACCATCTTGAGCTTCTCCTCTTTCCCAGCCGTTTTTTTCCATTCTGCTTGTAAGCACCTGATTTACTACTTCTTTACCATGAAATCTCATTATTTCAGTCTTGCCGATTTCGTCAGCCGTCGGGCGGTATACAGTTCTTGTAAGCTGTGCAAATGGCTGTATGATTTCATAGTCAACAAGCTGTTCAGACCATGCAGAAAGTTCTTCCTCCGAGAGTTCAACAGGGTGTATAAGACTTATCTGCGCATTTTCAGGTATCTCAAATTCATCTTCATCTGATGTTGTGAAACTTCCGTCATCAAGGTATCTGAAACTTGAAACAAGTTTGCCATCGTCATAAATTCCCCATATCAAGCCGACTGCAAAACAGTGCATAAGCGGATTATTTACAAAAAGCTTTTTCCAGTTTTCAGCCGTCCACTTTCTCTCACACATAAGAGTATATTCAAGTCTTGTTTTCTGCAATGTTACAGCAGTTTTAAGCTGTTTTTTCATTTCCTTGAACTCTGCATATGATTTTTCTGCAATGTCAGCAGTATCACTTGCACACGGTTTCGGGAGATTCTTCACCTTTTTGTCACCGTTATATATTTCAATTTCAAGTGCCGGAGTAAGATAAACGCTGAATTTGCGTGTACCATAATCAAAAACACGGCACATTTTTTCGTCAAAATTGAAGTCGGGGACAATTCTGTCAGCAAGTTCTTCCTGCGTGATACCAAGAAATTCAGCAGCTTCATAGAGTGCCTCTCTTGATGCATTTTTAACCTGATTGCTCTTGAATTTTCTTGCCATATTGTCAACCTGCAACAATGCCTGCTGACTGCCGTTCATAGCAAGTGCCTTTACTGCTGACACTGCCATTGCGCCACGCATATTCTCCGACCATGTTTTTATGTATGAAACAAGTGTCGTAATCATGCTGTTATCACCGTGAATTGCGTACAAAACAAGCACCCACTTATTTTTTGCAACTGCACCATCATCAATCCATCTGCTGAAAACTTCTGCAACAAACTTTGCAAGTTCGTCAGTGTTCAGCTTTTCGGCAAGATGCTTTCCAGTGTTGTAGTCATTGTTTGCATAGCAGAGTAAAACTGCTCTCATGTATTTTTCGTCCACCTCTGAACTGTCTGCAAAGTGTACGGCATTATATGCGGATTTATAAAGCCAGTCAACTTTTTTAGATTTACTGCCTTTTGTGAGAGTTTCCACAAGTTCATTGTCTGTAACGGATTTTGTTTCCTGCTCCTGTTCCTGTTCTATTCCAAGAAGTGATGCTGTTTTCACTCTCAATTTTGCAGATTTTTCTTTTTCAAGAGCCTTTTTGAGAGCATCTGTCCAGTCAATACCTTTCATTTTCTCAATTATATCAAGTGCAAGTTCACGCTTTCCGGCTTTTTTTGCATTGAGCATATCAATAATATCAGTCTGCCAGTCTCTCATTTTTGATATAACAGAAACAAGCGTGGTTTTTACTGCTTTGCTTGTATCGTCTGTCATTGCAAGAATTTTTTCCTTATATTTGTTTGTACCTGCTGTTGCCAAAACACTAAGATAAAGTTCTCTTGCATCTGCTGTAAGTTCTGAAATACTGACTTCTGCAATCTGTTCAGCGTACGATACAAGATATTCTGCTTTTACACCCTTGTTAAGAATCATCTCTACAGGTACTTTTTCAGAAAACAGAATTTCTGCAATAATTTTACCGTTGTCATTATCATAAGATGCAAAACCTGTAAAGTCTTTTATCTGAGAATACGGAGAGCACCAAGAATATGTACCTGAACCGACAAAAGCAAATACTATACTTCTTCTTATTACATCATCATCAACACCATAAGCCTGAATATAGTTTCCATGACTTCCTGTTGTACTGTATCTGATGTATCCTTTTTGCAGTTCAGTCATAGCTTCATCAAGTGACTTTCTGCCCATAATATATTCATAAGCATAATTATCAGAAGTGCATGAATTTGCACGGATATAATTAATATATCGCTCTCTTGCAATTTCCTTTAAGCCTAAGTCGTCTCCTGCATATTCTGGCTTGACTTCCTGCAAAATTTCAAGCATCTTCTTTGCAATTACAGCATCAGTAATCTGCTTTACTGCCGAAATAAATTTGCTCTCATGATATAATGCAAGCTTTTGAAGATGTGCATATATTCGTGGATTTTTATATCCTGACATATGAGTCATAATTG
>CAMWKY010000312.1 GCA_947174965.1 uncultured Ruminococcus sp.
TATATTTTACATCAGTTTTATGAATTTGTCAAGAAAAAATCAAAAATCCACTTTACCTTTTCGACATATTGTGATATAATAATAAAAAAGAGGTGATTTTTTTGATTTATGTTACAGGAGATACACACGGAGATTTTGAAAGATTCAAAGACCCGCAGATGAAAAAACTGCACAGAGGTGACACGCTTATTATATGCGGAGATTTCGGCTTTATATGGGACGGTTCGGAGCGTGAAAAAAGCGTGCTGAAAAAACTGTCGGGTTTGGGATATACTATAGCATTTCTTGACGGCTGTCATGAAAATTTTGACTTGCTGGAAGCATACCCTGAAAGCAAGTGGAATGGCGGTATGGCAAGAGTTATTGCCCCTAATATTGTACACCTTATGCGTGGACAGATTTATAATATTGAACACAGAGAAATTTTCACGTTCGGTGGCGGTCATAGTCAGGATATTGATTTCCGTCGTGACAGCAGTTGGTGGGAGCGTGAACAGCCTACGCATGATGAAATTATGGAAGCTATTGACAATCTCGCAAGATACGGTAATAAGGTTGATTTTGTTATAACTCATGAACCGCCTGCATCTGTAAAAGATTGTTTGGGTGTTGACGTGTTTCAGCGGATAGAAGTCCACGCTCTTTTTGAGGAGATAATAAAAGTATGTCAGTATCAGAAGTGGTTTTTCGGAAAATGCCATATAGACAAGCATATCCCCGTAAAATTCTATGCTGTATTCAACAATGTAACACCGTTAAAATAAGAATATATTACCATAATTTTTCATAAAATTGCAAAAGAGGTGATTTTATGAAAAAAATAAATCGTACTGACCTGATTATTTCCGTTGTTTTTGCGGAACTTGTCGGGGCAGTATCTGCATTATTATCAGGCAGTTTCAAAGGTGTTTACGCAGAACTTACCAGACCGCCTTTTTCTCCGCCTGCATGGCTGTTTCCTGTTGTATGGGCAATTTTATATGCACTTATGGGAATATCAGCTTACATAATATCAAAATCAGAAAAAAGAGAAAGACATAATGCACTTAAAATATATTTTTTACAGCTTGCTGTTAATTTTTTATGGAGTATACTTTTTTTCCGCTTTATGCTGTTGAATTTGTCCGCTTTAACTGCTGTTGTGCTTGCGGTGCTTGTTGCACTGATGATATATTCATTCCTAAGAATAAACAGAACAGCAGGACTGCTCAATATTCCATATTTTGTGTGGACTGTTTTTGCATCATATCTTGCAATAGGTACAGCTATACTAAATTAAGTAAAAATTTCTGGCAACATTTTTGCATTGATTTTGCTGAAACCTTGTGCTATAATAAAATTATCCCAAGAGGGAAATACATAGACGGAGGTACAGAATCATGTGCAATATTTTTAAGATGCTCTGCGACCTGTTCAAATGCTGTGGTTGCTGATTGAAAAAATCAAAACAAAAGGACGCTGAAAAATGCGTCCTTTTTGCTAAATCAAGGAAAAATTTCTGGCAACATTTTTGCATTGATTTTGCTGAAACCTTGTGCTATAATAAAATTATCCCAAGAGGGAAATACATAGACGGAGGTACAGAATCATGTGCAATATTTTTAAGATGCTCTGCGACCTGTTCAAATGCTGTGGTTGCTGATTGAAAAAATCAAAACAAAAGGACGCTGAAAAATGCGTCCTTTTTGTTATTTCTTTTTGTTTTTGCTTTCAATTTTTGGTACGGCATATTTTGGTTTTATAGGTTTTGCATTGTTTTTGAATACAAAATATGAATATATACACACAAGAATATAAATTCCGCACAACATAATTGATATTATAAGAGCTTTCTTGAACCATATCGACTTCGTAAACATTTTTGCGGCATATAAGTTGTATTTCGACCACGAGCGTTCCACATCTGATACAGCTATAAGCTCAACTGTTGCAAGCTGTTCGCCAGAATATTCCAGAGTTACTTTTCCAAGCGGTTCGCCTTTTTTAACAGGTGCCTGAAGTTCTTTCTTGTACCATGTGATATTATTTCGGTTGATTAGTGACAGCTCAATTTCATTGCACCATAACAGAGAGACTTCCTCTTTTGGCTTTGCAAGTACATATCCGTTTCCTTCGGCAAGCTGAACAGGAAGTTCACCTATTTCTGCTGTATCGGCAAGTATTACCTGATATGAGAAGTTTTTAAATGCCCAGTTGAATAAATATTTTGCATCATCAAGATGATAAAAGGTTGTATTTCCTCTTTCGTCCTCCATTGGAGATTTAAGCGCAACAACAAGATAATTATGACCGTCCTTGCTTGCAAGAGAAACAATATTTCTTCCGCTTGATTCAAGATTTCCTGTTTTTACTCCTCTTGCACCTGCATAATAGTAGTCACTGTCTGAATCCATCATCAGATTAGTATCAGTCCATACCCATTCACTATGATTTTTGTGTCTTTCAAGATTCGGCACTACTGGATTATATGAATATGTTGAGCAGATTTTATCAAAGTGAGGGAGTGTGAGGGCATATTTTGTAAGTTTAGCCATATCTCTTGCAGTTGTATACTGGTCTTTGTTATACATTCCTGTTGCATTTGTAAAATGTGTTGATTCAAGACCTATTTCCTTTGCCTTGTCGTTCATTTTCTGAACGAATACTTCTACATTTTCACCGCCGATATGGTAAGCTATTGTTTCAGCAGCTTCCATAGATGACGTAAGCATCATAGCATAAAGCAAGTCCATATAAGTGAGGATATCACCATCAACAATATCAGTAAACCGTACATCTTCATAATTTTCAGTGTCGAAAAGATAAGAATATATTTCTTCATCAATAGTAACTTCCTGATTGAGATTAGAGCATTGCTCAATGCAGACGACAGCCGTCATGATATTCACCAGAGGACCGGGCATCTGTTTTGTATCAGCACTTTTTTCGTGGATTACTGTATCACTGTCAAGATTTATAAGCATTGCAGATTCACTGTTTAGTGTATCTTTTAAAGTAAAGTTGACTGCTTGTGTACTGAATGGCTGAATAACAGGAATAACAGCAACAACAGCAGACAGAATTGCAAAAATAATTCTTTTCATATAAATTTTACCTTTCCTGAACATATATATTT
>CAMWKY010000313.1 GCA_947174965.1 uncultured Ruminococcus sp.
ATTCAGGAGAGTGAATATTTTTGATTATATTAAGTTCATACGGATTTTATCATATAACTATCAGAAACCAACTGAAAGAATTATTTTCGGATAAATCGGGAAAAATGCTCATCATACCGCTTGCAAGTTCTTACGGAATGAAATATGGCATACGTGAGAAAGAGAGTGCAGTTGATGCAGGATTCAGTCGGGAAAATATTTTCGTTTTCAATGAGGAAAATCCCGATATGTTTCTTGAAATGAAATTTGATTACATAGTTGTCATTGGCGGAAATACATTCAGACTTCTGCAAAAGGTGAAAATGTACGGTCTTGATACATTTATAAAAGAACAGGTAAAAAATGGTGCTGATTATATCGGCATTTCAGCAGGTGCTTGCATTGCTTGTCCTGATATTGAGTATGTCAGGAATTTTGACGATAACAACTTCATAACAGACGGCAATTTTTCAGGTCTTGCACTGACTGACAAATATATCTTGTGCCATTTTGATGAACGTGGAACGGCTGAAATAAAAATGTGCCGACAGTTTATCGGCTATGATACAGAGCTTATTACAATCAATGATAATCAGATAGTAATTTTGTGAATTTTTTAGAAAGGTATATTATGGATAACACGTGGAAAATTGTACTTGTTGTTGCTATGATGATATTTTCAGCACTTTTTTCAAGTACAGAGACAGCATATTCAAGTGTAAACAAGTTGAGACTGAAAAATTACGAGGCACAAGGCAATAAAAAAGCATCAAAGGCACTTAAACTTGCTAACCGTTTTGATGATATTCTCACGGCTGTACTTATAGGAAATAATATCGTGAATATTGCCACATCATCAGTCAGCACGCTTATTTTTGTAGCATGGTTTGGCGACAGTGGTGCAGGAATATCGACTGCTGTTATAACAATTCTTGTACTTATTTTCTGTGAAGTTCTGCCGAAGTCATATGCAAAGAAAAACGCTGAAAAACTTGCACTTTTTTTCGCAACTCCGCTTTCAGTTCTTGTTACAGTTCTCAAGCCGTTTGTTTGGATTCTGAATAAGATGTCATCTGTTTTCAAGGGTGAAGATGTTCCGACAGTTACAGAAGATGAACTGAAATACATGATTGACGAAATAGAGGAGGAGGGCATTATTGAGGAGCAGGAAAGCGAACTTGTAAAGTCGGCACTTGATTTTGACGAAACAACAGTAAATGAAATACTTATTCCACGAGTGAAAGTTATCGGAGTTGATATAACAGATTCAATTGACGATATAAAAGACGTGTTCAGCAGTGAGATGTATTCAAGAATGCCTGTTTACGAAAAAAGTCTTGACAATATAGTCGGAATTATCACAAACAAGGCATTTTTCAAGATGCTTGTCGAGGAAAAAAGCGATATACGTGAGATAATACAGGAAGTACCGCATATAGCTGATACAAATTTAATAAGTGAGGCTATGAAATTCATGCAGAAAGCAAAAGTACATCTTGCTGTAGTTACCGACCAATACGGCGGTACAAAGGGGATTATTACTTTAGAAGATATTATTGAGGAACTTGTCGGGGAGATTTATGATGAAGATGATGAAATTATCACAAATATTGTAAAGATTTCTGACAATAAATACGAAGTTATGGGCGATACAAATATTGATGAACTGATTGACGTGCTTGCAATTGATTCAGCCGTGATTGATACGGACTATACAACGGTCGGCGGTTGGGTTACTGATATAATGGAGCATATACCTGAAAAAAGTGAAACTGCTGAACACGGAAATTTCCGCATTACAGCATCAGAAGTAAATGAAAACAAGGTTGAGAAGATTATTATAGAAGTTCTTGCCAATAAAGAAGGAAACGAAAATGAATAGAAAACGAAAAATTATTGTAGATGAACAGACTTATATTTATTCCGTAAGAGAATGTGACGAGGGAACAGAAATTCTTGTATATAAAGATAAACGGCTTATAGTACGGTTAAGACAGCGTTGGGGGGTGGAATCATGGGGAATCAATTTTCACCGTCCGAAAGCTGTTGAACTGATTATAAGATATTATCAGAAAAAAGGAATACAACCGTATTTACAGCTTTTACGAAATGAAAAAGAGTTGTTTTTGTCATTGACAGATTTGTTTTTTGATGATAGTGAAGAAAAAGCAGAATTTATAGAAAAATGTCAGAAGCCATAGTATTCGCAAAAAAAATACTATGGCTTTTTTCAGCTGACTGCTTTTTGTCTGCTCATTTTGTATAATATTAATGCCGTGCCTGCTCCGAGAACAAGTGTTGTAATAATACTTCCCTCAATGCCGAAGTCTCCGCCCGTGAGGAGTACCGACGAACTTACAGCAGATGTGCGGAAAACTGATTCTGTATTGCCTGAACCGCTGACACTTATGCCGTAAAAACTGCCTTGTGTGAAGTTCCATATTGAATGTATCGCACATACACCCCATATATCATCAAAATAAATCATATAGACAGATGCAAAAGCACCGAAAAGTGCAAGATTGAAAAATACAAGCAGATTGAATCCGGGATTTGTAAGATGTGCAAGACTGAAACCGACAGCACTTATTACAATTGCAGTAATCGGATTATGTCTTGCTCCGATTGTTGTCATGAGATAGCCACGGAATATAAATTCCTCACTCATGCCCTGCACAAGAAATCCGATAAAATAAAGTCCGATAAGACTGAAGTTTATATTCTGACATAGTGAAATACTGTTTATACCGAATAAAAGTGACAGCAGAACTATTGATGTCATGAGGATAATTCCTACTCCTAAGCCCTGCAAATAGTGGATACCTGCTTTTTCCCTGCGTACACCCATTGAACGTATATAACGTGCCTCAATAAATCGGCAGTATATGATGCTTATAAGTGTACCGAAAGCCGTGCATAATAAAGTTGTGATGAAATATTTCGGTTTCATATTTACTTCCATAGATATTTCAATCATTCTTTTCATATCTCTGTTTTCAATAAGTCCCTCCTCAACAAAACGCTGATTCAGTTCGGAGTTTGTCATAACAGAAGGTATTACAGATTCAGCAAGTGCAATAATAAAGAATACTACTATAAAAACAATTATATTCACAATGATTTTTTCAGATGCAGT
>CAMWKY010000314.1 GCA_947174965.1 uncultured Ruminococcus sp.
ACGCATATTTACGCAATCTTCCAATTCAAGAAATGTCTGTTTCAATTCTTCGCTTGGTTTCGGCTGCTGATACTTGTAAAAATATCTTGTAAACGGAATCTCCGCCCCTGTCCTGATAACAGGATTTTTCTTGCTCAAATCTTCCTCAAAGAACCACTGAGCATCAGGAACATGAGGAAGAACCTCACGAGCCATATAGTCCTCAATGCTTTCTTCAAACTTGACAATCTCCGTGTCCTTTGTCTCTTTATCATAAATGATATTGCCCTTTTTGTCACGCTGAATTTCGGCAGATTTGTCCATAATCGAAAGACCGTCAGCAATCTTGTCTATGAGTTTCTTATCTGCCGTTGCGGAATTAAGTATTTTTGTCAATACTGGCATAAACTCCGCAGGAGAAAGATATACTGTATTGGAAACAGCACCGTTCAATGCTTTGATGATAGCATCATAAACGGGCTTGTTATTCTGATAGTTTTCGAGTTTCTTCACATCTTTGCCTGCTAGTTCCTCTGCATTTTCAAGCTCTGCCGCCTTAGCAGGGTCGTAAAGCGAGGACAGCAAACCCTTTGAAAGCATCAACTGAATACGCTCCGATGTTACCGCATAGCTCCTCTGCAACGGCTGCATTACAGTGTACTCACGATAGATAAACTCCGTATTTGGGTAGATCTTGCAAAATTCATTTTCCTCAAAGTCTGCATACAGCTTTGTGATAACAGAACGGTCTTCAGGGCTGATTTCATTTTTCTTGTTGCCAAGAGCCTTGCGGAGCTTGTGGAATATTGTACCTGCATCAATAAGCTGAATTTTGCCCCTACGCTCCTCACGCTTATTCTTCGACAGCACCCAGATATAAGTAGCAATGCCAGTATTATAGAAAAGGTCAACGGGAAGTGCAATGATTGCTTCGAGCAGGTCATTTTCAAGCAGCCATCGTCTGATTTGGCTTTCACCCGAAGATGTACCGCCCGAAAACAGCGGAGAACCGTTCTCAATGATTGCAGCTCGACCGAGAGAATTATCCATTTTATTGACAGCCGATTGGATAAAAAGTAACTGCATATCGCCTGAACCTGGCAAGCCTGCACCAAAGCGACCGTCAAAGCCTTTCTGATTTTCTTCCTTGACAGCCTGTTCCACACCCTCTGCTGCGTCTTTACCGCCCCACGGAGTTCCGAATGGTGGATTCTCAATCACAAATCGCATTTGTCTGTCGGGGAAACAATCGGATTTCATTGTGTCCTGCATACGGATATTCTCAGCGTTTTGTCCCTTTATAAGCATTTCTGCTACACACATGGCATAGGACTCAGGGTTAATTTCTTGTCCGAAAAGACGAATACTAGCTGTTGGATTATAGCGATGAATGAAGTTATAGGAAGTCGAAAGCATACCGCCAGTGCCTGCTGCCTGGTCGAGTATGGTGATTTCCTTGTGATCGTCAAAAATATCATCGCAGCCCTCCGCAAGCAGAATATTTACCATAAGTTTAATAATATCTCTGCCTGTGTAGTGATCGCCAGCTTCGGCATTTTCAGAGAACCTACGAATCAAGTCCTCAAAAATATATCCCATTTTCACGTTGTCAATAGTATGAGGATCAAGATCAAGTTCGGAGAAAGCCTTTACAACAGACAGCAAACGATTATTTTTATCCATTTTGTCAATCTGCTTGTCAAAGTCAAGGCTTTTGATGATGTCCTGCACATTTGCGGAAAAGCCCTCTATGTAATTTCTGAAATTAGCTGCGAGGTGATCGGGATCGTTGACAAGTTCCGCAAGAGAATATTCGCTTGTATTGAAGAATTGATACCCCGATACACGGCACATAGCCTTTGCAGGATAGGCAGGATTCTTCTTGTACTGCTCCACAACAGCCTGTTTCGTATTCTCCAAAGCACACTCAAAGCGGCGTATAATTGTCATAGGAATAATAACATCTTTGTACTTGTCACTCTGATATGTACCTCTGAGCTTATTGGCAATAGACCAGATGAAGTTGACCTCTGTTGAAACGTCAACAGGAGTATCATCCCACATCACATTAATCTTATGTTCGCTCATAGTTATTTTACTCCAATCCTGATTTCATATTTTCGACTATAAATCAACAATTTACAACACCTTAACTTAAATTATAGCACATTATGCTATATCTGTCAATACTATCATTTATAAAAAAATGATACAAACAGAAACCTCCACAGGAACAATCTTGTGGAGATTCATTTTTATTGGTAAACAGGTCACTTTGGATTTTGTCCATCTGGTACACTCACAACGTTCATTATTGGCAACATATCCATTCCCGAACTTTGAGAATTAGCAGTATCAACATTGTCATTCAGGGCGATAAAGCGGATATTGTACATCGGAAAAATGTAGTCCGTGTACTGTCCGACCTGAATATAGTTACGACCGAAACGGCTCAAATCCTTGCAGATGATGAGATTGATTTTTCCCGTTTTGGCATCATCAAGCATACGCTGTACGCCCGGTCTGTTGAAATCTGTTCCAGAAAATCCGTCATCAACGTATTCGTCATAGAGTGTCCAGCCCTGTTCACTGATATGCTTTGTGAGTATTCTTCTCTGATTTTCGATTGAAAGGGATTCGCCTGCACGCTCATCATCTCTTGACAAACGGAGATACATTCCCACTTTGTAATCGGTCTGCTTTGGTAACATCAATAACTCCCTTCCTCCAAAGCGACCTTTACCGATACACCCATTATAGCGCAGTGTATCAGTAAAGTCAATAGCTTTTGGAAAAAAATTATTGTTGTTTTTCTGTAGGAATACGACCGAGCATTTCGCACATTGCCCTGCTTTCAGCGTATTCCAAAATTACATCATTGATATTTTTGTTTCCTACAAAATGACTTGTCACACGGTACAACTTACCGTCCACTTCGTAAACATTCTGTTGAATCGGACAGTCCTTGAACTGCTCATTCATCTCCTGCATTGTTTTATTTTTCATAGCGAATTTTCTCCTTAGCTTTTCTATCTCTATGCTTTCAGAGTAAGGGCATCGCTTTTTCTTTCTTACCCTCGTTCTGTTGTCGGATATATTTTAATTTTTGTAAAAATCTGATTTATCCCCGAA
>CAMWKY010000315.1 GCA_947174965.1 uncultured Ruminococcus sp.
GTCAAGTATCTTATCAATATATGGCAACAAAAAAGAGGATACCGAAATATCCTCTTTTATAAAATCGTAGGAGCAAATTTAATTAATCAATCAGCCACTGATTGAGTTGAACTGTTCAAGAGTAAGTGGGAAGTCAGTCTGTTCTACTTTGTGAGCTTCCATAAGGTTAAGTGCGAGAGCATCAATACCTGTTACACCGCTACCGTTGTCAACGATGTCAGCATTGATAGCACCCTGTTCTGAAAGTCCATACTTATCCTTGTTTCCGAGAGCCTGAACGATAGCTGTAGCATCAGCGATATTTACTTCTTTATCGCAGTTAGCATCACCCCAGAGAGTATTGCCTGATGGTGTATCAGTTGGCTTTGTTGTTGGCTGGTCGCCTTCTGGTGTATAGCCGTCTGGAAGTGGTTCAACTTCAGGATAGAGAAGTGCCATTGTACCAGTTGTCATAAGAGCGTCGCCCATGTGCCAGAATCTGTGGAGCTTGTATGTGTAAGTATCTGTTGCGCCTGTTGCATCATAAACAGCTTTACACTCCTGATACATCGGGTCTTTAGCGTAAGACTGACGAATATCACTGAATGTTACACCTGGTTTAAGAGGTGAACCATCAGGCATTTCACCTTCATAGTAATCAGGAATAAAAACTTCCTGCTCAAATATTCTCTTGAGTGAACCGTTGTGGTCTTCGTAAGCAATACCAATTTCATCACGAGCAGCATTCCACTGAGCAGACATAAGTCTGTTAGCAAGGAAGAGAGCCTTTTCGCCTCTCGTTGTGCCGCTAGGATTCTTTGAAGCAGCAGCATCTGTCTTATTAGCAGCAGCATAGAAGATAAGAGTATTACAGAGTGAAGATACACAACCGATGTCTCCCTGTCCGTAACCTGTGATTTTACAAGTAAGACCGCTGTTTGCCTTTTCATCATACTTGCCATTCCATGTAGCAGGTGAGCCACTCCAGTCAAGGCTTGAAGGAATAGCATATGCCATCTTTGTTCCATCAAACTCAAAGTCGAACTTAGTATTCTCTAAGAACCAGTCAATCCATCTGCTGAGGAGAGCTTCGAGAGCATCTTCGAGCTTAAGACCGCCGTATAACTGTCCTTCTGAGAGGTCGCCCTTTGTCTTTACATAGTAGTAAAGTTCAGCAAGACGCTGTGTTGACCATACCTGGTTACCAATCCAGTGGTTTGAACCAGGGTCAGCATATACAGGGTGTTCAACATAAGCCATATCATAGAATGTTGAGTTTACATCTAAAGTTATATCTCCACCGCTTCTTGATTCGTTCTTGTATTTGCCCCAAGGTGAGTTTGTACAACCACCAGCGAACGGACCGTCTGCGGACTGAAGCCAGAGATACATTTCAATCTGTCTCTTTGTTGATTCTTTATAGTCTTCCTGTGCATTCTTAGACTTCATGCCCTGACCAAGATTCTTGTCATAAGCAAGAGCATAAGCTGCAAGTGGGTTCTGATAGAACTGATGTGAGTGTGAGCAGCCAATCTGCCAAGCCCACTGATAGTCACCATAGCTTGCCTGAAGTGCGCCGCCCCATGATGTATACCAAGCCATGAGGAAGTGCTGTGAGTCAAGACCTGATGACTGAGTATCAATACCTGCACCATTCTTCCAGCAGCCGATAGCCTTATAATACTTATCAAACATATCGTTACGGCACTGGTCACCCATTTTACCTGCAAGAGCTGAAATCTCACCACAGTCAAGACCGAACTGGCTTGCAAAATAGATAGCCTGAATAGCACGGTCTTCAGCGTCAGGAGCGTTTGTGAAAGAATACTGCTTTGGAACTTTGTCCTTGCCGTTGAAGATAGCTTTAATACCGTTACCATTATCTCCTTCTGCATTTGTATTACCATATTTAAGTTCTTCGAGACATGGCTGTGGAACTGTTTCGAAACATGATTCTTCTTCACCACGCTGGAATGTGTTGATAAATGTGAACTTGCCACTTCCGCCACCGAAACCATACCAGTCATCAACATCTGCGAGCCAGTGCATGAGGTAATAACCATTATCACTGCCATAAGCTGATTTCATATCATCATAAATCGGGTTGATAGCATCTACACCATTCTGATTTGTAGGATAGTCGTCAGGCTTCTGACCTTCTTCAGCAGTATCAGCCTTAAGTCTTTCCTGTTTCCAGATTGTATCATACTTTGTATCTGCACCATAAGCTATTGATGACCAGCCTGGGATAATAGCTTCAACTGTTTTCCAACCTTTCTGAAGGTCGCCTGTTGAACCTGAAATAACACCCTTGTTTGCGAGAACATCATGCATAGCTGTAATCCATGCCATGTAAGACATAGCTTCTGATGTTGTTTCGTGACCGTAGTCAGGAGCTTCAACACAAAGTGTTTCAACTGCGTGGTAAGGAATACCGAAAGAGCTTCCGTTTGTCTGTGCGCTCATATAACCATTTTTGACACCGTTTGTGATAACGTCGTCATAGAGTGATTCAAACATCTTTGCATAAGATGTGTTTGCATCGCCCTCTGTTGCATACTGTGTAGCAGCAGAAGCAAATGTAGGAAGAATTGCTGTTGCTGACATAGCAGCTGCGAGAATACCGGCTGTGAGAGCCTTATTCTTCTTGCTTATCATTGATTTTAACCCCTCTCAAAAAAATTTTAGTTTAGAAAAGATTTATCTGCCGTTTCAGGCAGTACATACACGAAAAGTCATTGTATATTGTGACGTTCTTCAGACACACACAATATTAACAAACTTTTTTCATAATATTATTATAATTCAATTTTGTATTTCTGTCAACAGATTAGAGAATTTTAACTAACGCAGTTAATCATTTTTGTTGCAATGCACAATAAAAAAAAACATTTTTGTATATTTTGTCCATTTGCATAACTATACTTATTGTTTGTTTATATACCAAATATTAATAAACAAAATAAATTAACCTGTTATGCAATATTTATTCCATATACACGATTCTTTCACATATTTCACACAAGAACAGTATATAATTTTTTTGTATTTTGCATGACAGATAATTTTAAATTAACATTTTATAC
>CAMWKY010000316.1 GCA_947174965.1 uncultured Ruminococcus sp.
ATCGAACGAGAACCGACTGCTTGCTTTAGCAAGAGGAAGCCCCCGCCTCTTTAGGCGGGGGAGGATGTCACTTTAGTCAGGAGTTAAAAATAATTTGCTTATCAAAGTTCTTGTTAAAATAAATTTCAAGCAGATTATCTTCATCTCACAACTCCTAAATTATAAGCTCCAAACTAAACTAAGTGTCAGAGTTTATTGCTAAAGCCGACTAAGATTTCTACAGGAGGATTTATTTAAATGTTTGAAAATTACAGAAAATTTGAGACAACCTATGCAGGCAGACCAGTTATTGTTGAAACAGGTAAAACCTGCGGACTTTCAAATGGCTCATGTTGGGTAAGATATGGCGAAACTGTTGTAATGGCTAACGTTACAGCAAGTCCGAAGCCAAGAGAGGGCGTTGACTTCTTTCCGCTTTCGGTTGACTACGAGGAGCGACTTTATTCAGTCGGAAAAATTCCCGGTTCTTTCACTAAAAGAGAGGGCAAGCCAAGTGAAAAAGCTATCCTGACTTCCCGTTGTGTAGACAGACCAATCCGTCCGCTTTTCCCGAAAGATATGCGAAACGACGTATCAGTTGTTATGACTGTTCTTGCTGTTGAGCCTGATAATTCACCTGAAATTGCTGGTATGATTGCAACATCTATAGCTATCTCTATTTCCGATATTCCGTGGAATGGTCCTGTTGCAAGCATCAATGTAGGACTTGTTGACGGCGAGTTTGTCCTGAATCCTACACTTAAACAGAGAGAAAAAACAGAGCTTGTGCTTACTGTTGCAGGTTCTGCCGAAAAAATCGTAATGATTGAAGCAGGCGCAAATGAAGTTCCCGAAGACCAGATGCTTGATGCTATTCTTACAGGTCATGAGGAAATCAAGAAAATGGTTGCTTTTATTGACGGTATACGCAAGGAAATCGGCAAGCCGAAATTTACCTTTGAATCAATGGAAGTTGACCACGATATGTTTGATGCTATTGAATCATTCTCCACAGACCGTGTAAAAATTGCACTTGATACAAATGACAAGACTGTCCGTGATGCAAGACTTGCTCCGATTATTGACGATATTCACGCTAAATTTGATGAGCAGTACCCTGAACAGATTCCTATGATTGACGAGTGCATCTATAAGTTGCAGAAAAAAATTGTCCGTACATGGCTTTACGAGGGCAAGCGTGTTGACGGCAGAGGAATTGACGAAATCCGTCCGCTTGCTGCCGAAGCAGGTATTCTTCCACGTGTTCACGGTTCAGGACTTTTCACAAGAGGACAGACACAGGTACTCACAGTTGCAACTCTTGCTCCTATAAGTGAGGCACAGAGAATTGACGGTCTTGACGAGGAAGAAACAAAGAGATATATGCACCACTATAATTTCCCGAGCTATTCAGTCGGCGAAACAAAGCCAAGCAGAGGACCAGGCAGACGTGAAATCGGTCACGGCGCATTGGCTGAACGTGCATTAGCTCCTGTTATCCCGCCTGTTGAGGAGTTCCCTTATGCCCTACGACTTGTATCAGAGGTACTTTCCTCCAACGGCTCAACGTCACAAGGTTCAATATGCGGTTCTACTCTTGCACTCATGGACGCAGGCGTGCCAATCAAAGCACCTGTTGCAGGTATTTCATGCGGACTTATCACGCTCCCTGACAGTGACGAATTTATGACAATGGTTGATATTCAGGGTCTTGAAGATTTCTTTGGTGATATGGATTTCAAGGTCGGCGGTACTCACAAGGGTATCACTGCTATTCAGGTTGATATTAAGGTTGACGGTCTTACACCTGCTATCATCAAGCAGGCATTTGAAAAGACAAGAAAAGCACGTATTCATATACTTGATGAAATTATGCTCAAAGCTATTCCAGCTCCACGTGCAGAAGTAAGTAAATACGCTCCAAAGATGCTCCAGACAAAAGTACCTGTTGACAAAATCCGTGAAGTTATCGGACAGGGTGGAAAAATTATTCAGAAAATTTCTGCTGACTGCAACGTCAAAATCGACATCAATGACGAAGGTGCTGTATTTATCAGCGGTATCAACGGCAATGACACTAAAAAGGCACTCCAGATTGTTGAAACTATTGCAAACGGTCCAGAAGTCGGCGCAATCTACAGAGGAAAAGTTGTTCGCATAATGGACTTCGGTGCATTTGTTGAAATTGTACCAGGTATGGACGGACTTGTCCATATCTCAAAGCTTGATAAGTCAAGAGTTGAAAAAGTTGAGGATATTGTTTCAGTTGATGATGAAATTGTTGTAAAGGTTATTGAAATTGACCGTCAGGGCAGAATCAATCTTTCACGCAAGGACGCACTTGCTGAAATTGAGGCAAAAAGAAAAAGCTAATTATCATGAAAGCTGAAATTATAAAGTTTATCAGAGATAATATTGATTTCAAAAGCGGTGTTTTTCAGGCTGTTGACGGTGAAAAAAGGCTTATTGATGTTGCGTGGAAACACAATGTTCATTATATTGTTGATTGTTTTAACGGCATATTATGGGATTATGTCACAAGAAACGGTGAACAAGTCTCATTACAAGGCACAACAACTAAAAAACCTGACGAAGAATGGTTGAAATATACTCAAAAACTTGTAAATCAGATTGAAAACGGCGACTTTAATCACAAAAAAACACGCAGTGATGAAATTGCTGAAATAATCCAGAAAAGAAATCTCACAAGCTACATGAACAATACTAAGTGGAGAGAGTTTGTACACGCAATGGACGAGGAAATGTCAGTTGCAGTGCCGTATGATTTGAAAACGCTTTTTGAGGATTCACATGATGAATATTTTGATACTTTTTACGATTATGAAAGTTTCAACTATTACGATTTCAAGTCGATTGAGTGGGTGAAAGTAAAGCCTGTATTTTCTGAATACAAGTTCAGGGGTATGCTTATTCCTGACGAGGAAATAGCTTTTGATGTTGAGGACGAATTTATCATGCTGATGAAAAAATATTCGATTCCATACGAATATGACGTTGAAAATAAAGTCTATATAATATACGGCTATAAGGGCAGTTGAAAAAACTGCTCTTATTTTTCGTCGGAT
>CAMWKY010000317.1 GCA_947174965.1 uncultured Ruminococcus sp.
ATATAATATTAACAGAGGGAAGGAGGGGGTGTATGACAACAATCAGAAAATCTCTGCTGTTCACTATAATTTTATCAATTTTTCTTTGCTTTTTTCCTGTTACTGTCAATGCAGAGGAAACTACTAACGAAAAATCACTTCTTTCACTTACAAGCTTTGAATCAGGAAGTTTTCAAGGGTGGGTTGCTTTCGGAGGCAAATCAACTATCACAATAACCGACGAAACTTCACATGATGGAGAACTCTGCATCAAAACAGAATCAAGAAATGAGGTGTGGAGTGGACCTGCTCTTAATATAATAAATCTTGTTGAACCGGGTACGGAAATATCGTTTCAGGCTTATGTAAAAGGTGTTTCACCTGATATTGCTCCTGAAGTGCATATGTCGCTTAAATCAATCGATTCAAACGGAACGGAAAACTATTCGGGTATTGATAAACATATTGTTGATGATAAAGAATGGGTTTTGTTTGAGGGGTCTTATAGTATTGCAGAAAATGCAACAGACCTTACAGTTTATTTTCAGACCGGAGAAGGACTGGACGATTTTTATATTGATGATATAAAAATTTTCGGACCTCATAAAGAAATAGTAACAACAGATGATGAAAACAACAAGGACAGCTATGAATTTGATTTTGAAAAAAATCTTGAAAACTGGTTACCAAGAGGAGATATATCAATTGTTACTACAGGTGATTTCAGTTACAGCGGTAAAAACTCACTTTATGTATCAGGACGAAAAGAGTTCTGGAATGCGCCTATGGTGCGTCTTAACAATATAAAAACAGGAGTGAGCTATAATTATACAGCTTATGTGATGTATAATGGTGTAGCATATGAACAGAATCATGTTTTTGCGCTGAAACTGCAATACAGTCTTGACGGAATTGAAACGTATTCTGAAATAGAAAGCAAGCTGTTGCAGAAAGGTACATGGTCGAAAATTTCGGGGGATTTTATACTGCCGAAAAATGCGGAAAATATAGCTTTGTATGTTCAGACAGAAGATGTTATTAATCGTGAGCCTGATAAAAATGACCTTATGTCATTTTATGTTGATAATGTTGTTGTATTTGATAATACACTGCTTATAAAAGATCGAATCATACATATATGTATAATTTCCGCTGTATCATTGGCTGTATTGATATTGTTTGTATTCGTCGGATATAAAGTTTACAAAAAATCCAGAAAGACAAAAGAAATTCTGATGACTGCAAAAATAGATGCCATGACTAAAGCATTTAACAGAAATACATTTGAGGAGTTTACAAAATATCTTGAAAATTCCCCTGAAAAATGCAAAAAATACTATCTGACTGTATGTGATGTCAATTTTCTTAAATATATTAATGACAATTACGGTCACGAATACGGAGATATGGCTATTATAAGATGTGCGGAAGTTCTGCTTAAAACAATCGGCAAAAAAGGCAAGGTTTACCGTACAGGCGGTGACGAATTTATGTGCGTTACAAAATATGACCCGTCAAATGCACTTAAAACGGAAATTTCACTTGAAGCATCAATGCACTACAAAGGCTATCCGTTTTCTGTCGCTGTAGGAACGGCTCATTATGATAAAACTGTTGATTTTGATACCCCTGATATAAAAGCTATCATAAAAAGAAGCGACAATGAGATGTATAAACATAAACAGGAAATCAAGAAATACAAGACAGAATTTTCAAAGGAATTTGCCGAAGACAGAAAAGCAAGCAATGTTACAGAATAAAAATAACGCTATAGCAGAAATTGCTACAGCGTTAATTTTTTATCTATCTGTTCTTGTAAGATTATTCAGCCAGCTGTATTTTTTGTAGTGCTTGTAAACAGCAGGAAGTTTTATAATCTCATCAATATTTATTGCTATATAGACTGCTATAACAGGAAGTTTAAGCAGAAACGCAAAAATTAATCCTATAGGAACGGTAACGCACCACATGGTTATTGTATCGCACTTGAATCCGAAGCGTGAATCACCGCCAGCGGGGAAAATTCCTCCTATAATTGTCATGTTCATAGCTTTGCCTACAGTGTAATATGAACATACAACAAGCATTATTCGGAGATAGCCTTGTGCTGTTGCGCTGATTGACGTGAAAAGTGGTACAAACGGAATCACACATAAAACCACACCGCCTGAAATAAGTCCGCATATAAGCGATATTCTGCAAAGTTTTGAGCCGTATTCCTTTGCTGTTTCAAGATTACCCTTGCCCATTTCTGCTCCGAGAATTACAGCAGTGGCAGAAGATACACCCTGACATACACATATTACAAGATTTTTTATGATGTTTGCTATTGAGTTTGCGGCTGTTGCATCACTTCCCATATGACCGAGAATTACAGAATACATTGTGAATCCCATACCCCATGCAAGCTGATTTCCAAGAACGGGCAGAGCATATTTCAGATAGTCTTTCATTAATACTTTTTCTGTATGTATGATATATTTCAGACGTATTTTCAGATTGTCTTTTTTCAGCATTACAATTATAGTCCATATTAGTTCAAATGCTTTTGAAATTGTTGTGGCGAGAGCTGCTCCGCTTACTTCCATTCGTGGAAATATACCAACTCCGAATATTAGAAGCCAGTTGAACAATATATTCAGTATAACAGAAAAAGAACTTATGAGCGAACATTTTCCGGCATGACCGCAGTTTTTCATGATACAAAGATATATTTGTGAAATTCCAAGAAATAGGTATGAAAATGATACGTTTCTGAGATAGTCCGCACCCAGAGAAATAAGCGTTTTGTCTGATGTAAAGCATTTCATGAGAAGTTCGGGAAATATCAGTGCCATGAATGTAAATAGCAGTGATATTGGTGTGACTATTTTAAGTCCTATACCCAGAATTTTTTCAACAGTATCTCTGTCTTTTATTCCCCAGTATTGTGCAGAGAGAATCGAAACACCACTTGTTGTTGCAAAGACAAACAGATAAAACACAAACTGCACCTGTCCTGCAAGAGATACGGCGGATAAGGAATCCTGATTGAGAAATCCCATCATTACCGCATCCGTAAAT
>CAMWKY010000318.1 GCA_947174965.1 uncultured Ruminococcus sp.
CTTCCAACGGCTCATCAAATTCATAGGCTCTTAAAGTCCTGCAAAGTCTGAGTAAGTTATATTTTGAAAGTACCTCTTTATCAGATTTCTGCAACTTCCTGAATATATATTTAGCGTTCTGAATTTCAATCGGCGCAGTCGCTCCGCTCATCAACGCATTTAAAGCGTGATTTTCTGCTCACATTGATATTGATATTGCATTTATAGCCGTACTTCCTGTAAGCTGTTCTGTGGGTTCGTGTTCACAAATGTGAAGTATTCCTGCAATTCTCAATGCCCTGCCGAAGTGTTTAGATGCCCATTCTTTCAGGTTCTCAAATATACCGCCGTCCCTGATTTCTTTCTGCAGGTGTTCATGATAATCTGAAAATAATAACTCTGCTTCTCTGTCACATCGGATAACAGGAATTAACTCCGATTCAGGCAGACGAAGCAGTCTTTTTATTAACTTGTTGTATCGCTTTTGGAGCATTTCGGGAATATCGGGGCTTGTCATTTTCAAATATCCTGCACGGCTTTCAGGAAACGCAAACAGAAAACGGTGTATAAAGCCACGTCCTGCAAACTGCCTGTTATTAACAGCCTCCTGAAAGTGTTCTGGTTGAACCATAAGCCCCATTGTAAGCAGTGGCTTTTTGAGTTCAATATTATCTTTGGTACGTCTGAGAATGGTGTAATTTGAACCGTCGTAGGCTTTCAGGAAGATGTTAATATTAGCCTGACCGTTGGAATATATGCCACTCAAAACGTCAAAAACACTGCCCTCGTCGTCAATAATTCCAATCTTACCGCCCTGCCTGTATATCTCCATAGCTAACGCCTCAGGTGTTGCATCGCTGACGTTAAGCACAAGCTCGTGTTTTCTTTCAAGCTCTGAAATTTCCTTAGCAATCTCCTTAGCCTTGTGTAAATCGGCGTTTCTGCCCTTTAGTGCGGCGTTCTTCTGATTTTCAAGGAATGTACGTTCTGTTTTGTATTCCTCAATTTCAGTGGCGTGAATTTTGTTATAGCAGTCCTGAAACTCCTCAACAGGTCGCATAAACTCTTTAAGACTGCCTGACTTTCGTTCTCCAGGTGAAGCAACTGTAATCGTGTAGAGGTTAAGCGGTTCTGTGTGACTGTTTCCCGTGTGCTTTATCACGGCTTTACCCTGCACGCATAGCGACAGAACTGACAGCAAGGGCAGTACAGCCATTTCGGGCGTTACCTGCACATAATCTGCAACGGATTTCAGGTAGTCCCTCAATAACGGCGGTAAGCTGTACATCGGGAACGGTTCAAGTGCTTTCGGACGGTCGAAACTTTCAGGAAGTTCCCACAATTCAGGAATACCCAGTCGGGAAGTCTCTGCTTTGAATACTTTTTCCGTTGTTTCTGCATAGTCAACAGCCCTTGCATTGTTCATCACGTAAGTGTAAAGTCTGGAACGTTCCTGCAAATCCTCTGTATCAAAGATTATTCTTGCAAGATTGGCTAAATTAACTAAAAATGAATCATACGGCAAAAAATCACCGTTTTCAATTAATTGTATAAAAGACTGTTTAAACATTTCGTCAAGTTGTTTGCTTGTATTTTCTTCCATTGTTTATATCTCCTAAAGTAAGGAGCAGGACATATATTTGCCTGCTCCTTGTATTCATTTGTATTCATTTTTTTTACCGCCGTTCATTCCGTGTATTCAGGATAGCGGATTTTTACAGCCTCCCAGTAGTACGGAGCATAGGAACTGCAAAAAATATCCGATACAGTGCAGTAAGAAACTTCATCATCATTGCACCAGCGTACACCGTCGGTGTAGAGGTTGTAAGCAAGGCGTGTTGTTTTCAGGCTTGTACCCGTCTGCCACGCCTTGCAAAGACATTCAGGGTTAATGCATCGCTCCTCAAAGTCGTAAATTTCCTCAACGTGATTTCTGCACACGTCATCGAGGGCGATAAGGTATGCTAATGACAGATGATATACGTCTTTACAGTTCATCTTCTGCATGATTACCCAGAATAAAGTTTCATGGTATTTGTCTTTAAAAATCATTTTCATCTTTCCTTTCTGATATAGCCGTATATGTCTAAAAGTCCGTCAATTGAACATTCAAGGGCGTTTGCTATCTCTATGAGAACTGCAACGGACGGAACTTTTGTGCCGTTTTCGTACTTTGCAAGGTTTACACGGTTTACGTCAACCACACTTGCAAGCTGTTCCTGAGTGAAGCCACGTTCAAGACGGATATTCTTCAGGTTTTCGCCTAATGACATTAATATCACTTCTTTCTTTTTATCAATATGCTTGACTTTTTGTTTGTCCTGTGCTATACTAATATTAAGAATTAGTGTAGCCTTTAGACTACAATAACACTATATCACAATTACTTTGGAAAGTCAATAGTGATTTCAATATTAGTCGTTAATTTTGTAGCCTTATACAAAATAAGGAGTGAAAATGTATGAAAAATCCACAAGAAATCGCAAAAACTATTAAAGAACTTGCGAAAGATAAAAAAATTACTGTAGGAAAAATGCTTTCTGATTGTGAATTAGGTGTAAATACATTATCTTCAATGCAGGCAGGCGGTTTTTTTCCTCGATTAGAAGCAATAAATAAGATAGCTGATTATTTGGGAGTGTCAGTTGATTATTTATTAGGACGCACCGAAAACCCTAATATTTCAGTTGTACAGACAGTTAATGGAAATAATAATCATAGTATTGCAACAGGCATTCAGACCACAAGAAGTGATGAAATTCAGTCTGATGAAATGGCACAAGAAATGCTGAAACAGTTTAATCAGCTTTCAGTAGTAGACCGTTCAAGAGTTATATTATATATTGATGACCTTAACCGCAAAAAAATTTGATTTTTCACCTGCTCCGTTAATAGAAACTCCGTCCGATATACGTCGGACGGAATTTTTTTGCAAATTTTAAAATTTGATTTCGTGGGATAAAAAGGATAATAATAGCAACGGGCAGAAAAAATATATTATTATCCTTATTATCCCACCATTTCAAAAAATGAAAATGAATTTTGAGGCGTTTTTTATGAT
>CAMWKY010000319.1 GCA_947174965.1 uncultured Ruminococcus sp.
TTTGTTAACCATATTATCACCTCTTTAAATTTTGATTTATTTTACTAATATTATACATCAGAAAAACTGTTATGTCAATAGAGATTTATGTGAGTATCGACATTACAGCGTCTCCTTTTTTGTGTATATGTTTTTTTCTTTGTTTAGGTAAACAACTGAACATATAATCAATCCAATTAAATCAGTAAGCAGAGTACCCAGCAAACTTAAACGACGGAAACCATCAGGCAAACTATTTTTACTACATTCCTGAATTATGTACAGAATCATATGGACTGTACTATCTGCAAACTCTGCTATAAGTACGGCAAAAAGCGGTGCAAGCATTATAATATAGCGTTTTTTCCAGCCTTTATCACGGAATTTTGTTGCAAAGAATGCCCATACAGCCGCCGCCGTGCCTATTAATGTCCAGTAGAAAAAGTCAAATATTTCTCCATAGGTATTCTGAAAGAAATATGCAGTTTCTCTTGTATTATCGGGGTATTTTGCATTGTAAGCAAAATAATTTGATATATCGGCTAAAAATATGTATAGTGCATAGAAGAAGTCAAGACCCACGAAAAACAGAAATATATCAAGAAACTGCTTTTTCGGTGGTTTGTCTCTGTGGATTAAAAGAAGTATTATCATTGCATACAGTCCTAAAGAACCCATAATCTGCGAAAGATTGAATATTTCATAATTCAGACCGCCGAGAATCTGTTGTGTAAAGCCCATTATTCCGCCAATCCATAAATATTTTGTAGAACTGAAAAATTTTCTTATATTATTCATGTAACTCACCTCAAAGTATTGATTGTGTTAAGATTGATAGTACACTTATTATAGTATCATACTTTTTTGAATTTGTCAAGAGATTTGCAAAAAAAATCGGCTTGCATTTTAAAATACAAGCCGAATCTGTTTTATTCTGTAAGGATTTTCAGTGCTGTTGAGTACTTGTAGTCCCAGTAATCAAGTTTTTCTTTAGATACACACGATAAGTCAACAATACGGCTTCTGTCCATATTGTGATTGAGGTCAGCAAGTTTTACAGCCTTTGCAACTGGATTTTCCTTGATTTTTCTGATATAGCTGAAATAATCCGTACTTTTGTCATATGTCAGCAGATGTACAGCAGTTGTAACTTCAAGAGGAAACTCCTTTTCAAGCTGTTCAATTGTGACAGCGGTATCTTCAACAACATCATGAAGAAGTGCAACACAGGTTGTAATTTCGTCATTCATCTGCTCTGCAACGTGAAAAGGGTGAAATATATACGGTACTCCGTTTATATCAGTTTGTCCGTGATGTGCGTTGTAGGCAATACTCATTGCCTTATTAGTAAGCATTGTGTAAATCATATAGCAGAAAAAGCATTTTTAAGGTCGTCAAGAATATCGTCAACATTTTCAAGTCCAACAGAAAGACGAATCATACCGCCATTGATACCAGCAGCGACAAGCTGTTCATCAGTAAGCTGACGGTGTGTTGCACTTGCAGGGTGAAGAACACAAGTTCTTATATCAGCAACGTGTACTTCATTTGATGCAAGTTTAAGTGAATCCATGAACTTGACAGCAGTATCACGTCCGCCCTTGATTACGAATGAAATAACACCGCTTGTGCCGTCTGGAAGATATTTCTTTGCAAGTTCATTGTATGGACTGCTTGCAAGTGCAGGATAATTTACTGATTCAACCTTATCATTTGATTCAAGATACTCTGCAACAGCTATAGCATTTTTGCAGTATCTTTCCATACGTACAGCAAGTGTTTCAAGTCCTAAATTGAGGTAAAATGCGGACTGTGCAGACGGATAACAGCCAAAGTCACGCATTAACTGCATACGTGCCTTGACGATATAAGCTGCTTTGCCGTAAGCCTGAGTATATATAAGACCGTGATAGCTTTCGTCAGGCTCTGTAAATTCAGGGAATTTGCCATTTGCCCAGTTGAAATTGCCTGAATCAACGATAACACCGCCGACCTGTACAGCGTGACCGTCCATATATTTAGTTGTGGAATGGATTACAATATCTGCACCATATTCAATCGGACGGCAGAGAACAGGTGTCGGGAATGTATTGTCGATAATAAGCGGAACATTATTTTCATGGGCGATTTTAGCAAATTTTTCTATATCAAGTACAGTAAGCGCAGGATTTGCAAGTGTTTCACCGAAAACAGCCTTTGTATTAGGCTTGAAAGCAGCTTTTATTTCATCTTCCGAAGCATCAGGGTCAACAAAAATACACTCAATGCCCATTCTCTTGAAAGTAAATGCAAAAAGGTTGATAGTACCGCCATAGATTGCAGATGCAGCAATAAAGCTGTCGCCTGCTTTCAGGATATTGAGTATGGAACAGAGAGAAGCCGCCTGTCCGCTTGATGTACACATTGCACCGATACCGCCCTCCAAATCGGCAATTTTTTCCTCAACTGCCATTACTGTCGGATTTTCGAAGCGTGAGTAGATAAGACTTTTTGTAGGGTCATCAAATACAGCAGCAACATCATCTGTTGAATCATATACATAGGTTGTGCTTTGTACAATCGGAACAACTCTTGGCTCGGTGTTTTTTGGTGTGTAGCCTGAATGTAGGCATTTTGTTTCAATTTTCATTTGAAATCCTCCTGATATTTATAATTTGCTGTACTTTCGGAACACAAAATTCCAATATAGCACAGTATTTGTCAACGAATGTTATAATATATGTTTCCTTGTATTTTGGTATGGATAAAGTCATGGGGAACATATGTTTCTGAATAATGTCACGCTCCATAGGGTTTATATCTGTAAGAAGTTCTGCATTATGTAATGCAACATCGGAATGTTTTCTGCTGTGATTCGGGTCATTTTTTGATTTTTCTGCATTGTATTTTTTTCTGTCATAATAGAAAAGGTCGTGCATCAGTCCTGCTCTTGCGGCTGAACGTGCATCAAGATGAAATATTCTGCAAATTTTATAGCTGTAGTATGCAACATTAAGGCAGTGCTGAAATCTTGTTGTGCATATATGATGAGTTATATTTTTCAGCTTTTCAAGTTCAGGC